>CALDEN010000127.1 GCA_937942405.1 uncultured Saprospiraceae bacterium | reverse complement strand
CCCGAATTTGATTTAGGTTTTAACACAAGTGTTCCTACATTGATTATGACCTATGGGGGTATGATACTTTACCTTAATTACTTCGTACCGCAGTTTACGATAGACTCAAAGGGTTAGGTATATCTTCAGATAAAGCTCTATTTTTTTGGCTTTGAATTGGCCAATAATACCTCCCTAAATGGAGAGGAGTAAGATGCTCTAACATAAAGGCAATAGAAAATTTCTATATAAACACCACATCCTTTTTAAAAGGATACTTCATCAGTAGATTGATGGCTTTTTTAAGGTCATAACCTTCGTAGACGATAGAGTAGAGCATGTTGGTGATCGGTAGTTGTAGCCCGTAACTCTGTGAGAGGTTTTTGACTATTTTGAGGGTTCTGAGACCTTCGACGACTTCTTTGCTAGTAGCGATGATTTCTTCGATGGTTTTGCCTTGAGCGAGTTGCATACCGAACCGATAGTTACGACTGTTTTCACTCGTGGCAGTGGCGACTAGATCTCCGATTCCCGCTGTACCCAGGAATGCATTTCCTTCTGTACCGAATTTTTTCCCAAATAAGATCATCTCATGCAGCCCACGAGTGATGATCATGGCTTGGGCATTTTTACCGATATCGAGGCCACCGAGTAGGCCAGAACCCAATGCGATGATGTTTTTATAAGCTCCTGCTATTTCTGCTCCTTTGATATCCTTAGATCCGAATACAAAAAATACATTACTGGATAACAACTTGGTCCCCAATGTCACGACTTCTTCAAATTCAGAGGCGATTACCGTAGCTGCTGGCTTTCCAGCCAATATTTCTTTGGCTAGATTAGGCCCTGCCATACATCCGACTCGCATAACGGTGGACTCTTCCTTTATTACCTCACTCATCGTGCTTACTTGAGACTTATTGAGCTTATACGGAAGATTTATTTCGCCTACGTCTTTATATCTATAATCGAATCCCTTGGTCGTATGTATGAGTATGTGAGATGGATTTAGATAAGTAGAAAATTCCTGTACCATAGTCCTGAAATTAGAAGAAGGTACTGCTGGAAAAAGTACTTTACATTCCTTGCAGAGGTATTCTGGATCATTGGTCACTTCGATGTCCTGCGATAGCTGACAGTTCAGATGCGTATGATAGTTATTCAGATCAGTAATGCTCGCATGTTTTCTGGAATAGATGATGACCTTAGCATTCTTCTCTAGGAGAAGGGCTACGGTGATTCCGAAACTTCCAGAACCGATGACACCTACTTTGGTTTGGTCTTTTTCCACGAATTATTTAGAGCTATATACTAAAGCTAGTCAATTTTACTTACCCTTAGATTTCTTTTGGGCATCCTTTTTCTTCTGAATTTCTTGCTGCTTCTTCATCGCTTCTTCTATTCTTGCCTGGAAACCTTGTTTTTTAGGTTTCTTTTTATTCTCCGTTTTTTGGACTTCTAGTTCGGCTCGTATCTTATCATCGTTAAATACAAACTTCTTAGTCAGTACCGTTTGTAGGATATTGAAAAGATTAGAGAAGAACATGTAACATGTCAGCCCTGAAGCGTATTGATTAAAGAAAACTAAGAAAGTAATCGGCATCAGATACTGTACATACTTCATGGCTGGATTAGCAGACATATCCATATGCTTTGTGTTATAGTAGGTATACATGATCGTCGTTACCGCCCATAAAATGGTAAAAAGACTTACATGATTACCCAGCATAGGTATGGTAAATGGCAATGTCGCAAATACATCATAGGATGATAAGTCCGTCGCCCATAAAAATGGCTCTTGACGGAAAGTAATGGAAGCTGGGAAAAACCTAAATAGGGCATACCATATAGGCATCTGTATCACCATGGGCATACAGCCCCCGAACGGACTTACTCCATATTCTCGATAGATTTTCATCGTCTCTACTTGCTTCTCTTGCGGACTATCCTTGAATTTTTCGGTCAGTTTTTCGATCTTAGGTTTAAGAGCACCCATCCTCGCCTGCGAGTGTAACATCTTGTACATCAGCGGGTAGAGGAGCATCTTTAAGATAAATATGAGTACGATGATTACGATCCCTTTAGATCCGATGTACTTACTTAGGAAATCAAAAGATGGACGTATTACCCATCTATTTATCGTTCCGAAAATACTATTACCGAATGGGATAATCTCCTCTAAACTGTTGTCATACCCTTTGAGTGTATTAAACTCATTAGGGCCGATATACATCTTCATTTTGAACGGAGCACCTGCTCTGTCCATCGGGATACCGAGTTCTGTTTTGAGGATTTTGAGGTCTTCACTTTTTTCTCCTGGCATCTGAGTTTCCATATTGGCATAGGTAAATGCCTCAGATTTAGTCATCAGTGAAGTATTGAAAAACTGATTTACATGCGATACCCAGTCTATGTTTTGGTCCTTATCCACTTCATCATCTCCTCTACATGAGCAGTAATCAGAGCTAGATTCATCTCTTTCTTTGAAGTAAATGGTCGAGTAGGTCTGCTCGAACGTGGCATTTTTCTCTAATTTATCGAGGTGGTTTATCCAGTTTAGTTTTAGACTTTCACCATCCTTACCAGTAGACTTTAAGCCATTAAACGATACAGAATAATCCAGATCATAGCCCTCGTTGAGCGTATATTTTTGTTTTAGATATGCTCCATCTGCAGCTTCTAGGGTAAATTCTATCGAATTACCTTGTTTATTGGCTTTGAAGAATAGGTCCGAGGAATTCATTTCTCTACCTGCGGCATCGATCACATAGTTAAATCTATTTTTATCGTCTTCCAGCAAAAACAGATCTGTTTTGGTCTCGTTATGAGAACTATCGCTGATGACTTTCTTATAATCTTTGAGTAGTGCTTGACTGATAGCCCCTCCTTTGGTAGAGAAATCGATCTTTAATTGATCGTTTTCTAGTGATATGATCTCTGCATTTCCTATCGCAGCTTCTCCAAAAGATCCATAGCTAGATTTGATTTTGGCTTGAGCCAAACTATCGTCCTGTATGCTGAGTACTGGTTTTTCTGCTTCTAGGATAGGCTCGTTTTCTAAACGCTGAGCCATCTCAATAGAGTCGCGACTTCTTTTTTCTAGAGCTAATTGCTCAGGTGTAGGTTGAGTAAACCATGACCATCCAATAAAGATCAGTAGGATCAATAAAACGCCGGTGAGTTGATTCTTATCCATTCTAGGTTTTAACAAAGAGCAAAGGTACAAATACTTGTCTTTTCAAAATGTATTGTAAGATTAACCTTTCAGTAATTATTATAGTTCCACCTTTGGTAGATGCAAAAGCGGTGTTTATCTAGATTTTAATAATTCTGGGAATTTATCTTGTGCTGATAGCATTTATCTTTATGAATCAAAGAAAATATAAAATATGTATGCAATGACTATGGGTATCGGAGGGACAATCGCTTTTTTCTGTGCCGTCTGGGTAATCTATGAAGTATGGGCTGTAAATAGGAACATGACGACTGGC
>CALDEN010000126.1 GCA_937942405.1 uncultured Saprospiraceae bacterium | reverse complement strand
GAAGTATTAAGTGATTTTACAGATGAAAGGTTGGTTTCATTATCAGGGAGAGCCTATTATGAGGTAGAGTCTGATGTAGAAAATCCGTTTACTATCAACACTAATCATGGAGACGTGACTGTAGTGGGAACAGAATTTACCTTGAGTACGACTCCTGAAAAAACGGAGCTATTTCTATACGAAGGTCGAGTAAATTATACACACAAAGGAAAAGTCATAGAGCTAAAGCCATCAGAAGCGATATTGGTAGAAAATGGAGAGATATTGAAATATAGATTCAATAAGCAAAATGGCAAAAGTTGGATCACCGATAAATTAGTATTTGAAGGGGCAACGATTTCTGAGGTCTTTAAGACCCTTGAGACGCACTACGGAATTAAAATATCTTCAAATAGTAAGTTAATAGACACTAGTTGTACTTTCAGTTCTGTTTATACCGGAGCATCACTTAAGGATATTTTAGAAGAAATGAGTGCATTCTTTTCTTTTGATTATGTAGAAAGAGATGGGCAGATCATGATTAAAAAGCTTTCTTGTTAAATTGACATAATCGTCTTTCTTGTCGTTCTTTATATATAATGAATAGACATCTTCTCATTCTTTGCATTTTACTACTGTCTACCAAATGGACATCGGGGCAAAGTATTTTAGATAAAGAAGTCATTCTAAACATACCTGTACAATCGATATCTGCACATTTAGCTGCTATTCAGGATCAGGGTGATTTTACATTGACATACAGTCCATCTCAGTACGATCTGCAGTCTACCGCCAGCCTAAAACGTTCTAGACAAACCATAAGAAAACACCTAGAAGATATTTTAAAAAATTATCCTACTATATTGGAGCTGAGTAGCTCTAATAGTACCAGAGTAATTCTCAAACCATTGCCTCTAGAAGATCAAAAATTTATAGTCAAAGGTCTCGTCATCGATAAAGAAACGGGTGACCCTGTAATAGGAGTTAATATATCAGGATTAAATAATACCATACTTTCTTATACAGATGAAGACGGGTATTTTCAGGTGGGATTTAAAGGAGAGGATATCTTGTATTTTGATTATTTGGGCTATGGCAGGTCGAGTGTGTCTGTAGATCGGATGGGGGGAAGAAATCAAGTCGTTAAGGTTGAGTTGGATTCAGATATTATCATTCCTGAAATTCTGATAACTGGTAAAGAGTTAAGTACCTATATCGGAGGACCTGGAGAGAAAATACATACCAGAAACATCTCATCGTATTCAAACTTTCTCGGAGATCATAATGTCGTGGAAGAAATAAAGGTACTGCCATCTGTACAGTCCGGTAACGAAGGGCAGTCTGGGTTTATAGTGAGAGGGGGAGGAGTGGATCAAAACCTTTTGCGATTAGACGGAGTGCCGCTTTATGAAATGGGACATATTGCAGGTTTGTCATCGATATTTGTAACTGATGCGGTCAGTGAAATTGTATTTTATTCCGATGGCTTTCCAGCCAGATATGGAGGTCGATTATCATCCATTTTAGATATTTCTTTAAAATCAGGTAGATCTCAAAAAAATGTAGGATCTATTTCCTTAGCGACTACAGGAGCATCTATCTATACCAGTGGGCCTATAAATGAAAAACTCAGTTACAACTTATCAGGTCGATTATCATGGATAGATTTATACATTGATCCTTTATTGAGGAATGCATATGCATACGATAATTCGGATCTCAGCTATTACGATATGACGGCTAAGTTTACCTATCAGATGAGTAAAACCAGCTCACTGGCCTTAACGTTGTATAAAGGAGCTGATAATGTTTTGCTAGATAGAACTACGGAAAACCAATTTGATTCATTGAATCAAACGATCGGTGAGTTGAATAATATCGGATGGAACAATGATTTGTTTGCACTAAATTATAAGAATTTGTTTGACGACAAATGGATTCTCAAAGCTCACTTGAGTGGTTATCGATACGAACAGTCTTCGAGAGGGAGGTATACTTTTGAAGAGCGGACTTTAAACGATTCCACAATTCTAGACAATACAATAGATATATTAAGTTTTTCGAGTATTGTAGATTTAAATTCATCCGTAGACCTTGCCTATCATCCAGACGATCAGCTGTCCATAAAGGCTGGGGTAGGTAGGCTGAGTCATAATTTCATACCGACCATCAGGCAGAGTACAGTATCGATCTTTGATAATCCGAGCGAATTCCAAGAAGGAGACTCTAGGATTATTGCAGATGAAAGCTATATATACGGAGAGCTACTGGTGAATGCTTTTGAAAACTTCGACATTAATGCGGGCGTAAGAAGATCGACATATAAGGCTCGAGAAAAACAATATCGATTTACGGAGCCTAGGTTGAGTTTAATATATAAACCGATCGACAAACACTTTTTCAATGCCTCCTATTCCACTATGGTGCAGTATGCTCATTTATTGGTTAACCCAAGTGTCGGATTGCCATCAGATCTATGGGTGCCGAGTACAGAAAATATTGAACCTGAATTTGCCCAGCATTATTCCTTGGGATATCGATTTATTGGGAAAAAAACAGAGCTCAGTTTATCGGCATATATAAAGGAATATGAGAATTTACTTGAGTATTCTAATGCCTTTGATTTATTCTATTCGGTTTTGAATCAAGAGGAATTTATACCTGTTTTTAATACGAGTAATAAGTGGGAAGAAAGAGTGAGTTCAGGTATAGGCACTGCCAAGGGAATCGAAATTAGTTTTACTCATGCATACCAGAAGGGTAAAATAAATCTCTCTTATGCCTACTCACAGTCACGAAGAACATTTGCGGATATAGATGGCGGACAAACATTTCCATACAAATTTGATCGAGAACATGATATAAATATATCGAGTAACTATAAAATATCTAGTAAGTGGGATTTAGCTGTAAAATGGATTTATGGTTCAGGAAATACCTTCACCTTGGCTTTGGAAGAATTTATTACTCCTGATGGCATTAAAGTTCTCCGAGCCTCAGGTAGAAACAATTTCCGACATCTACCTTTCCATCATCTAGATCTCCATGCCAATCGCATTTTTAAGTTTAACAAGGTGTCTAGTAAGTTGTCATTGGGTATTTACAATGTATACAATAGGTTAAATCCGTTCTACGTCTACCTCTATCAACCTCCAGAAACCACAGATATAAAACTGAGACAAGTGAGCCTTTTTCCATTCATTCCGCACATTAGTTATTCTATAAATTGGTAATTGGATGCTATTAAATGATGCATTTATCCCCATAATTGAAATTTAAAGAGGTTTTTGTTATCTTTAGAAGACTTATATGAATTTCAAAAGAAATATATTATACATC
>CALDEN010000125.1 GCA_937942405.1 uncultured Saprospiraceae bacterium | reverse complement strand
CGGACCTTCATGGTTTGATGCAACACCAGCATCTGTAAATGGGGTAAAACATATGGCAGAGGGACAAGATCTAAATGCTTTAATAGCAAAGGCAGCCTCAGGGGACACTATAGTATTAGTCAATAAAGAATATCAGGTATCCAATAGTTTGATCATAGATAAAGCTTTAACCATTATGGGTAAGAGTGGAGCAGTGGTGAAGTATACAGGAGCAGAGAATACACCGCTTTTTGAGATGAGGCCTCGTGGTGACCTAGATATTGATGCTGTAAGTCTCATGGGTAATGGTAGCAACATACTTTTTGCAACACTGAAAAAGGATATGTCGAGTCTCTATAACCTAGATGTTACTAATTGTACGATTAGCGACTTTGACTATGTGCTTAAGGCTTATAAAGAATCATTTGCAGATCATATCTCTTTTGTAGGTACTACAATAGAAAACTGTAATAACGGTATCGAGCTCTCTGAAGAGATTAATGATAAGGGAGACTATAATGTCGAATACCTCACCATTAAGAATTGTACATTTACTAATGTAGCCCAAAATGTAATCGACTACTATAGAGGAGGGTATGATGAGTCTACAATAGGGGGAAATTTATCAGTAGTAGGGTGCAGCTTTACAGGATCCGGAGCCAAAGAAAAAAACGGTTTACTACTAAACCATAGAGGTATTATAAACGTAAATATCGCAGATAATACTTTTAGAAATAATCGTGTAAAGAACATCGCCATCCTATGGGGTGCTAAGAATAATACGGAAACCAATAATACCGTTGTAAATTCAGGTCCGATCAAAGTAGTCGAGAATCTAAAGCAGACCTTGATGTATTAAATAAAAAAACGACCGAGTACAATATCATACTCGGTCGTTTGTAGCTAAAATAATAATGTAGTTCTTATCTGCCTCCGTCTAGGGCATCTTGTAACTTCTTTAATTCTTCCCATTCTCCAGCTGCGGCAAGTGCGGCTTGCTGAGGCCAGGTGGTCGGGTCGTGCATTTTATATCTGTTTCCTGCTGCAAGAAGTATTTCTTTGATTCGCTCAGGGTTAGTATCGGCGAGTTGCCCGAAACTCAGAATTTTTGCTTTATGTAAGAGCTCTTCTATTTTAGGTCCTATCCCCTCTATTTTTCTAAGAGCATCCGGTTCTACAACTACACGTCTTTCTACGATCTCACCTTCCATTCTATTTCTCGTTTCGCTGATGGTAGATTTTGATAGTTCGATCTGTCCTAGATTAGCGACCATCTGCTGTAGGGTACTGATGTCTACACCTTTAATAACCTCTACTTCCTTAACGATTTCTATAGGAACTTCTCGGATTACTTCGATCTCTTTGATCACCTCTACTTCTACCTCTTTAATGACCTCTACTTCTTTGATCACTTCTACTTCTCGGATTACTTCTACCTCTCTAATGACCTCTACTTCTTTAATCACTTCTCTCTCTACGATGGTCTCTACAGGGATCTCTTTGGATACTTCTACCTCTTTAATGACCTCACGTATGGTTTCTACAGGAACCTCTTTGATGACTTCCTTGATGACTTCTACTTCCTTGATGACCTCTTTGATCGTTTCTACGGGTACCTCTTTAATGACTTCTACCTCTTTTATAATCTCTATTTCTTTGATCGTCTCTACAGGAATCTCTTTAATTACCTCGATTTCTCTGATGACCTCTACAGGTACTTCTTTGATCACTTCGATTTCTTTGATCACTTCTACAGGGACTTCTCGTACTTCTGAGGAGTTTACTTGATTGATTGCAGAGGTATATTTTGCTCTTAGATTAGAGTAACTGGTTTCTATTTCTCTAAACTTTGATTGGCTAGCATCTCTTTCAGCAGTAAGCTTTGAGACGGTATTGTCTTTGGTCCTGAGTTGTAAATCGTACTCAGATGTATCGAATGTTTTTTGTCTTCCTAGAAGCCATCCGAGAAGGGCAGTACCTAACATTAAAAATAATGGCCATAAACAGCTCATGATATATTGGTTTTTATTTTTTTAATTTATTTCTTAGAAGTAAAACTTATAGCAGCACCTTTTAAAAGGATATCGTCCTTAATACAGGACTCGATCGTTCTTTTACCAGATACTTGTATCTGACTTTGTGCTACTCCGTTATCGACAAAATAGTTAGCGATACTTTTTGCTCTAGCTACACCTAGTGTTTTATCATCAGAGTAGTTCTCTTCGTTCTCGAGATAGTATCCTTTGATCAGCATCACTCTATCTTTATTTTCTGCTAGATAGTCGATTACATTAATCGTTGTGTTTAGAAAATTATCTGAAGGCGTCTCAAAAGTCTGATCAGAAAGTGCAAATCGGAAGTTTTCTTTAGAACTTATTTTTAGGTTGTCACCGTCTTTAAAAGTTAGACTACTGTTACAATCGCTCGTTTTAGAAGCGGCTGCTGCCGTAGTTGCAACTCCTGCGTCATTACCACATAAGTGCTTTTGACATAGACTGTAACCCCAGATAAATAAACCCAATAAGAGAATGGTATATAAGGCTTTCATGAATACAAATGTTTAAATTATGCCCGAGGGCCTTTAAAATTAGTGTCTTTACATTGCAGAAAAACATATTATATATTTTTCTAATATGATTGATTCAAAAAGTGTTCCATTTTTTAATATATCTCATATTTTAACATTTAGAGCGTACTGTATTGATAATCATGAATCTATACATATGGGCTTTGTGCCCTTTAATTCGATTTAATTATATGAATTTTAGCTCTATGGTATATTTATTGACATATGTCTATCTATGAGATCTATTTGGAAAGGACACATTCGATTTTCTTTAGTAACGATTCCGATACAGATATTTAATGCTGTAGAGACAGGAAATGATATTCGTTTTAATCAATTGCATAAGAAAGATAATGGACGTGTAAAGTATAAGAAAGTCTGTAAATCATGCGACGAGACGCTCTCTAGTCAGAATATCGTAAAAGGGTATGAATATGAGCCGGATCAATACGTCGTTTTTGAGCAATCCGAGTTCAATGC
>CALDEN010000124.1 GCA_937942405.1 uncultured Saprospiraceae bacterium | reverse complement strand
GTTCTATCCGTTAGTTTCCACCACCCTAGAAACGAAGAGCTGTTGTGAGCTCACCCTATATCTATTTCGGCTACAGCCAAAATCAAATAAACAATCTGTTTTTTCCATGCCTCTGCTTCTTTTTTAGGACATTTGTAAGCTATGTCAGAAGTCGGTTTTCCATATTTAGATAATTTAAACGAGATACAGCGTAATGCTGTACTAGCCACAGAAGGCCCCGTTATGGTGATTGCAGGTCCAGGATCTGGAAAAACGAGGGTTTTGACCTTCCGGATTGCCCATTTGATCAAAATAGGTGTCGCTCCATGGAATATACTCGCCCTTACATTTACAAACAAGGCAGCCCGTGAGATGAAAGATCGGATCGAGTCAGTCGTCGGGCCATCGGCCAATAAGGTATGGGCAGGAACGTTTCACTCCCTTTTTTCGAGGATACTGAGAGTAGAAGCCCATCATCTGGGTTACCCCAATGATTTTACGATCTACGATACAGATGACTCTAAGAGTGTGCTGAGACAGATCATAAAGACCTTAAAGTTAGATCCCAAAGTATATAATGTCAGTGCGATGCTTTCTCGTATCTCACATGCCAAAAGTAACCTCATCACTCCCAAGGCATATGCTGCCAATGAGGAGCTCCTCTCTCACGATCGGATGAATCGTCGGCCGATGACACAGATGATCTATGACAAGTATGTAAACAAGTGTCAGCGATCTGGAGCGATGGATTTTGATGACTTGCTTTTGCAAATGTTTAGATTGCTCTATCAAAATCCCAATAACGTCAGAGAAAAATATCAGGCTCAATTTAGATATCTGATGGTCGATGAGTTTCAGGATACCAACTATCTCCAGTATGAGATTTTAAAATTATTGTCCATTTATAATGAAAGTCCGCATAACATCTGTATCGTAGGAGATGATGCTCAGAGTATCTACTCTTTTAGAGGAGCGACGATAGAGAACATCTTACAGTTCAACAAAGATTACCCCAATGTGCAAGTCTATAAGCTGGAGCAAAATTATCGATCGACCACCTACATCGTCGAAACGGCAAATGCGATTATCAACTATAATAAAAAGCAGATCCCTAAAAAGATCTGGACTGATAAACCAGAAGGATCTAAAATAAAGATCATCAAAGCGATGTCTGATAGTGAGGAAGGAAGACGTATCGCCGATGGTATTATCGAACAAAAGCATCGCTTCAACCTAGCCAATAAACAGATCGCCATCCTCTATCGTACCAATGCTCAGTCGAGAATATTTGAAGAGCACCTACGTAGACAGAATCTGGCATACCGTATATACGGTGGACTCTCTTTTTATGCCCGTAAAGAGATAAAAGATATGATCGCCTATCTCAGACTAGCGGTAAACTTTAAAGATGATGAGGCTTTTAAACGAGTAATTAATTATCCGAGGAGAGGACTGGGTAATAAGACGATCGATGAGATCGTAAAGATCGCCGACGAAAACGACATCAGTATGATGGAAGTACTGATGAAGGTGGATCTAAATATACGAGCAAAACAAAAGCTCATAGATTTTGTAAAACAGATCGGAGCATTTACGCGTAAAGCAGAATCTGCCAGTGCATTTGACACCGCTCTTTATATCTCTCGTCAGTCGGGCATTATGGATACGCTCAAGGCAGATACCAGCCCAGAGGGAATGAGTCGAGTAGAAAATCTCAATGCCTTGCTAGATGCGATTAAAGAGTTTGTAGAAGACGACGTGCTAGAACCTGGCGAAGATGTAATCGATAAATCACTGGCAAAATTCCTACAGACGATCTCTCTGATGACAGATGCAGACTCCGATGATGGGACTAATGATACGATCACCCTCATGTCTGTACATGCCGCCAAAGGGCTGGAATTTAGATCCGTCTTTGTAGTGGGATTAGAAGAAAATCTATTTCCGTCTTACATGTCGCTATCATCTCCCGATCAGATAGATGAGGAGCGTAGATTATTCTATGTAGCCATCACGAGAGCAGAGGAATACCTCACACTCAGTTTCTCTAATAGTAGATATACATTTGGTCAGATGAGGTTCAATGATCCGAGTCGATTCCTAGAAGAGATACCAGATACCAGTGTCGATGCGATCACTGCCATCACTAAAAATAAACCGACAGGAAAATCTCCCTTTGGCCAACCAAAGGTATTAGGAAACTTTAAACCTGTAGGCCGTAAAGCATTACCCAAAATAAATGCTGCCGACTTTAAAGCAGACCCTGCTTCTAAAATAAAAGCGGGGATGAGGGTGATGCATTTGCGTTTTGGGGAAGGGGAAGTGATCTCCGTAGATGCTCGTCATTTTGCGACGATACGATTCTCCCAAGTAGCCGATAACCATGAAAAACGGATCGCTCTGCAGTATGCTAAGTTGCAGATACTGGAATAGGATTTGATTCTTCTATCAGCGTTAAACACTGGTCCCAATCCATTTTGAAATGAGATTTTATTTCGATGAGATAGTCAACGTCTATTAATGGATTCTGTATTTTATACGGTAGTGCTTGAGCAATAAGAGCGATTGCGTGTAAAAGGAATTCTCGATACTTGTAATGTACTTTATTGATTATTCTACTTTTAGTCTTTACCTCTTTATAAGGGTAGAATTTATTAAATGCTTTCAGTAAACTCAATTGTTTGTAGCTAAATGCAGTGTTTACCATTGGAAAAGTAGCGGTAAACGCATTGCCTGAAAAATGACTATTAGTGTAAATTTCGATTTTCTTTAAAAACAAATGTGGAGAATTATGCAGTTCATCAAATGATAAAAATAAAGGTTCTTCGTTGCAGATGGATTTTATTTTTTTAATTAAATGCGAAAATAAAAGCTGTTCTTTGTTCCATTGCCCCTTGTTATTATATAAGTCAAAAAACATCCGAAAATCTAGTGAATCATGTTTTCGTATACTATACTTATATTTAGAAACGATCCATTTAGAAGGCTCTCTTAGTACGATTATAACTTTTGCAGACGGGACTGATTGTATGATTTGTCGCAAATATTTTATTAGGTGCTTATCCATTTCAGAACTGAACAAGTGATTTTCTGTTGATCTCGATTGGATAATGTTGAGGTAAGAATCAAAGTGTTTTTTCTTATGAAACTGTAGTCCTTTGATTTTTGGAAATAGTATTCTTTGTAATAGGGTGGAACCCGTCTTTGCCATTCCAAGATGGAAAAAATAGTCGCCTTTAGTCATTCTATTTGATTTTCTACCTCCCCAATAGAAACATGGTCGGCTTTTTATGTATTTCTATTTCTTCGTTTTTCCACTGAGCGATGGTTTTTGTTTTTATCCACTCATCAGGTGCGTTAATGTTGGCAGCGATGCAGAGCTTGAGTTTAGGAGAGAATGTTTTAAATGCCACTTCTAGTAATCCGTGATTACGATAAGGGGTCTCCATAAATATCTGAGTCTGATCGTGTCTGACGAGATGGTTTTCCAGTTGTTTTAATTTTTGAGCGAGCTCTGGTTTTTTGACAGGGAGGTATCCGTTAAAGGCAAAATTCTGCCCATTAAATCCAGAGGCAATCAAGGCTAGCAATATAGAGGATGGCCCTATAAGCGGCACAACATCTATGTTGTTTTGGTGTGCCCATTTAGCGATGAGTGCACCTGGGTCTGCTATGCCAGGGCATCCTGCTTCTGATAATACTCCGATACTTTTTCCTTTTTTGGCTTTAGCCAAAAAAGCGTACAAGCCATCTTCTGGGTTGTTCTTGTCCATCTCAAATATGTTTAACTCTGAGATGGGAAGAGGGTGAGCAGTACTCTTTATATATCTTCTGGCAGTACGAGCTCGTTCCACAACATAATGATCTAGACCGTGTATCACAGCGATGGTAGCAGGTGCGATCGTATCGTTTTGATTCTCTACGATAGGGCAGGGAATCATAAATATTTTGGCATTTAGCATAGTGTAAAACTAGTTTTTTTGTAATTAGTGTACGTATGGAGGCCTACAATAAAGAAGAACTAAAAAGCAAAATCATCGAACTGATCAAAAAATCGGAGGAAGACTTAATCGAGATCCGTAAAATGACCGAACCTGTTGTTCCAGAAAATTCGCTAGGAAGGATCAGTAGGATGGATGCGATAAATAATAAGTCCGTTATGGAACTCGCTCAGCGTAATAAGGAAGCCAAGCTCAGTAAACTTCAGAGGGCATTGAGTAAGATAGATGATCCAGACTTTGGAAAATGCTCTAACTGTGGCAAAGGCATACAAGCAAAACGCTTAATGTTCCTTCCGGAATCTACCAAATGCATCCATTGTGCTGCACGATAATTTAGTCTAGCTCAAAGAGTTGTATGGCATCAT
>CALDEN010000123.1 GCA_937942405.1 uncultured Saprospiraceae bacterium | reverse complement strand
AGTTGGTTGTTTGCGGATATGCAAAAAAAAAGAGGATCAAGTCATTGACTTGATCCTCTAAAATATCTAATGTTAATTTGATATTATTGTTTTTGTGCTGTATAAACACATGTATCGTTAAGATCAGGAATAGTCCCTGGTACTTGACTGTTAACAGCTATTTCTTTTAAGTCAAAAGTAAGTGGACCTACTAAGTCTCCATTATCTTGTCTTACTAATGTCCCAGTTACAGTAATGTCAAACTGAGTTCCCATAACTACACCACCGTTACCGTCTGGAATAATATTCAACGGAACACCAGGTAAAAATTGATTTAAAGAAATGGTTGTCTTATCTGTAAGCGTTCCCCCTACTGGTACAGCAGACGGTAAAGTTGAAGACATCACTAAAAAGCTAATTGTGTTAGGATCTGCAACCTTAGATAGGGTAGCATCAGCTGAAGAAAATAAAGCAGCAAGAGCTCCTTCGCAAGCAAAAGTTCCTGAATAATCTCCTTCAAATAATCCGAAGTAAGTACAAGAGCCATCGTCCTCAGTGTTAAGTTCAGAATAGCTATCTCCATCTGGATCAGTACAACCTGGTACTGGATCATCATCACATGAAGTGAAAGTCAATCCCATAATAGCCAAAGCTAAAAGCATAAGTGAATTGAAATTAATTTTTTTCATTTTAATAGTTTAATTATTGAAAAGTGATTAATAGTTGTTTTGAGGTTTTTTGCAAAAGTAAGTATATAAATCAATTCTTTGATTCTAATTTATCGACATACCTCACATCTCCTAAACGTATCCGAACAGGAAATCGTGATTGTAGCTGCAATTGATGTTCCATTTTACAGAAAATGGGTAGTTCATTGGCTTTAAAGCCAGTGTTGTATAAAATAGACTGATTTGATTGAGTTTTATACTGAAGCATGTTGAAGCTTAAATACGTGGGTGTATATAGACTGTCTATTGACACTTCTTGCCCATAAGAAAGGCTCGAAATCATTAACAATCCCAATAAAATCAGGGGCTTGTAAACGGTCTTATAAACTTCCTTCATACATCTCAAATTTATGGAACTTGGCCTCTATAGGGCCATTCATTAGATGTATTCTGCGAGATGTTTTAAGTCCTAGTCGTTTGATCGCATCTATATTTCCACTAAGTATCCATGCTTCAGACCCTGTATATTTTCGCTTTAAGCGATTGCCTATTTCTTTATAAAATTTCTCAGGATTGAGTAGTTCTAGACGTTCATCATAGGGTGGATTAGTGATGATGCATACCTGTTCGTCCTTATTATCTCGTCTGAAAAAGTCTTTACGCTGTACCTCTATGTACTCACCGACTCCTGCACTCATGGCATTATCTTCTGTAGCTCGGACCATCTGCATATGGCTATCACTGGCGTATATTTTAAATGACGGGAAAGCAGGGTATTCCTCGGCTATTATTTTATTCCATAATTCAGAATCAAAGTTTTTCCATGACATAAAACCAAAAGATCGACCTTCTTCATGAGGAGACCTTCCCAGTGCGATCAGTGCAGCTTCTATGGCTATCGTTCCAGAACCACACATCGGATCGAGAAGTGGCTTCTCACCCCTCCATCCAGAAAGAATAACCATTCCTGCTGCGAGTACTTCATTGATCGGGGCTTCACCCGTTTTTACCCGATATCCTCTCTTATGCAGCGACTCATTAGAACTGTCTAAAGAGATAGTAAAGTCCGTACCTTTTAAATGTACGTTGAATCGGACATCCGGAGACAGCAGATTTACATTAGGCCGTTTATCATTGAACTTCTCTCTGAATTGGTCACAGATCATATCCTTGGACCGTTGTGCGAGGTATTTAGAATGATTAAATACTTCTGAATCACAATAGGCATCGATTGCCAGACTTCCGTCAAAATTTAAATAATGATCCCAGTTATGCATCATCATTTTTTCATCAAATTCTTCTTGAGAGCGAGCTTTGAAGGTATATATAGGAACTAGAATTCGGATGGCTGTTCGCAAGCGATAATTGGCCTTATATAGTAGCTCTTTATTACCTGTAAAGGATACGGCTCTTCTTAAAATCTCGATATCTCTACCTCCTAGATCTTCTATTTCTTGGGCTAGGATCTGCTCAAAGCCCATTAATGTTTTTGCTGTTGTTTTCACTTATATCGGGATTATGTTTGGATTACTCCAACGTTGAATTTTTCTATTTCTCCGGAATCGGCCATCAGTATTCCTGTAGATATTACATTACGTGTTTCCATCGGATCGATGATCGCATCTACCCATAACCGTGCTGCTGCATAATAGGCCGTAGTCTGCTCATCATACTTGGCTTTCATGGCTTCGAAGAGTTCTTTTTGCTTTGCTTCATCAGGTTCTTGGCCTTTTGCCTTGAGCGAACTGACTTGTATCTGAGCGAGTACTTTGGCGGCTTGTGTGCCTCCCATTACCGCTATCTTTGCAGTAGGCCATGCTACGATGAGTCTCGGGTCGTAGGCCTTGCCACACATGGCATAATTTCCAGCTCCATATGAGTTTCCGATTACGATCGAAAATTTAGGAACAGTAGAGTTAGAAACGGCATTGACCATTTTGGCCCCATCTTTAATGATGCCTCCATGCTCTGATCGAGTACCGACCATAAATCCAGATACGTCGTGCATAAATACCAGCGGTATACGCTTCTGATTACAGTTCATGATAAATCGGGTAGCCTTATCTGCGGAGTCTGAGTAGATCACTCCTCCAAACTGCATTTCCCCTTTTTTATTTTTAACCACCTCTCTATTATTGGCTACTATTCCGACTGACCATCCATCTATTCTGGCATAAGCACAGATAATGGTTTTGCCGTATTCTTTTTTATACTCCGTGATTTCTGAATTATCTACGATGCGTTTTAGTATTTCGACTGTTTTATAAGGCTTAGTTCTGTCTTCTGGAAAGATGCCGGTGATGCCTTTGGGATCTAGTTTAGGATCTGCTGCTTTTATACGATCAAAACCGGCTTTGGGAAAATGCCCCATCTGACCTACCAGTGTTCTTATTTTTTCGAGACACTCTTGGTCATCGGCCACTTTATAATCAGTTACCCCTGAGATTTCACTA
>CALDEN010000122.1 GCA_937942405.1 uncultured Saprospiraceae bacterium | reverse complement strand
GATAAGACCGTAATTATTATGATAGTCCGTACGTACTCCTGGTATCAGTGCAAAATTTTCGCCCTTGAGCGTATATTCTGCAAAAGCTCCTGGGACGGATTCCCATCGATCGTAGACACCGATTTTCTGTACAAATTCATAAATGTCATCTAGCTGATAACTCAGACCAGCTCGGATGGTGTTGTTCTCATTAGGGATATACTGGTAGATCAGATTTGCTTTAAAAAAATGCTGTGTTACATTAAATGCCTCGAATCCAAATGAAGATTCTTGATCATGTTTTACCGCACTCAGTTGTAGAGCGATACTCGTCTCTGGATTTTCCTGATCGATATATCCTATTTTGGCCCAAGCCTCATATCGTCGAGTAGCCATCATCATACGCCAGTGGTTTTCATGATCTACATCCTCGCCAGAAAAATGGTCATGGTAGCCACCTTCATGTTGTAGATTACTGACTTTGACTCCGAACTGACCCATGACATTGGACTTAGGGTTCTTATATCGCCATCTACTCGCCAGTACAAAATCGTTTTCTAAGGGCATATCCGTAAAGCCATCTCCATTGCGATCGTGAGCAGCTTGCATACGTTTACCATGTACGAGGACAGATGTACTGAGTGATTCTGTGAGTTGACGTCGGCCATTGGCGTTTAATTCTAATCGGCCACCATTATTTGCAAATCCATTTAAGAATAGGAGCTCTCCTTTTTCAGGTTTTTTGAGCTCTACGTTTATCTGTCCTGTGATGCTCTCGTAGCCGTTCACTACAGATCCTACTCCTTTGATGAGTTGTATGCTCTCTATCCACGGGCCCGGTGTCATCGATAATCCATATACACTGGACATCGCTCTTACATCAGGAATCAGCTCTCGATCTATCTGTACATATGGACCTGCTAAACCGAGCATCTGTATCTGCTTAGCACCAGTGACGGCATCTGAGTATGATACATCTACAGATGGATTAGTCTCGAAGCTTTCTGAAAGGTTGCAGCATGCAGCCTTACATAATTCTTCTCGGGTGATCTTTTCTGTATTGAGTGTTTTGACAAACGAGATCTCGGTAGTTCGTTGTCGGTAGCTGATCTCTACGGTCTCGAGTTGGTGGCCAGAGAGGAGAGTAATCTCATATAATTCTGCTTTGTCTATAGGGACTTCCCGAGTTTCGTAGCCGATATAGCTGATTTCTATACCTGAGGAGTGGGCAGTGCTATTATCTAGCATAAAATACCCATTGATATCTGTAGTCGTACCCATGTCGGCATGATCGATCAGAGATACAGTCGCTCCGATGAGTGGGGTTCTGGACCCATCTTCTTCTTCGCCATAGATATAACCATCTATAGCATGTATGTGATTATGATTATCGTTGCCGGATTCTTCCAGATCTTCACCTTCCACATGTGCCTCAACATTGGCACTATCTCGATGCTGGCAACAGAGGGGTAGGTCGTTATACACATCGTCTGGAGCTTTAAAATCTCCATTGTCATGTCCCGCTTGGGCGATTTCCCATCTGACTCCACTGATCTGAACTTTGTCATGATCGATGGTCACCGTGAGCATATTGGTATTGAGATCGAACTCTGCCGTCTCTGCACCCCCTTGTTTAATCGCTGTTTTTTCGATACGTTCTGAGCACATGCCACATAGGCCTTCTACACGGAAGCTATACTCTACGATGGTTTGAGCTTTAACGACAGTCCCACATAGCACAACGAGTGCCAGTGTAATAAATATATTTTTCATTATTATTTTTAATCTTTTAATAAACGTGGAGCGGTCTGCTCCGTTACTGGGTTCTATTAGCAGTTTATTAAAAAATTCTGGGAGGGTGCCAGACGGCCGTAGGATCTTGCAAGCTTGTAGAGCTGATATATTTAAACTCAGCAACGTGGATTTCTATAGGAAGTAGTTTTATACTTTGGCTCGAGCCAAAATCTAAAAATACGTGTCCACAGCACATGCACTCACAGTCAGGGCCATCGCAACATCCAGAGTCCTCATCATCGAGAGGAGCACCTTCAGTATCACAAAGCTCTATCTTATCTGAACAACAGTTAGTAGCAAATAGACCGGCAAGGTCCATGCCCACACTCGTCTTTACGACAAGGAATAGAAGTACTATGATTTTTGTGATTTTCACTTGTGCAAAGATAATTCCTTTTTTTTATCAATACACATTTTTTAATAAGCAGTAAAATCCATTTTATGATCAGCTGCTATGCTTAAATCATTAGAGGCTATAACTTACCAATAATCGGGTATAATCGACCGTTTTAAGATTATCGACAATCCAAAGGGTGTATGGGTATAATTTAGTATCTCAACTAAAAACGACTAAAATGTTATCATCTGTGTACACCAAAGACATGAGCATCAAAAACAGCGGAATCTATCATTTTAAAGATGCTAAACTCATAGAATTGCATCCCAATTATTTTGACGCAACTCATAAAGAAGTACTAGCGGCTTTATCGATACATGAGCTTATAACTAAAACCATTTATTTTATCGAAACTGTCAATAATGTAGAATCGATCGTTTTTAATAAAATCACTCGAGAGCCATTAGTGGTATATGCAGCGATTGAAAACACCGATGTTACGATGGATCATGTAATGGATGCTATAGCCACCATAAACTGGGAAGAAATCGAAGAAACGAGGCGAAAACTGGAGTTGCTTAATTTTCAAGAAAATCTAGTTGCCTAGGAGGCTTATCTATGTATGTTGTAGATCAGTTAACTGGTTTTCTTGACATATTTGGTCAGTATAACGATCTGCTGACCATCGATCTTGCCCTCGATATGCTCGGCATTATCCCGGACTAGACGGATGCGACGTACAGCTACTCCTCGCTTTGCGGTAAAACCTGCTCCTTTTACATTGAGGTCTTGGATCAGGGTTACTGAGTCTCCGTCTGCTAGGATGTTTCCGTTGCTATCCTTATGTATGAGTTTCTGTCCAGATGCGGCATCTGCCCACTCTTGAGCGGCCTCATCGAGATACATCATGCCCAGTAGATCCTGTGCCCACTCATGCTCATTAAGCCTATGGAGTAGTCTGTAGGAAAGTACTTTTACGGAATCTGCTTCGCTCCAGATACTCTCGTTCAGGCATCGGAGGTGATTAGAGTCGAGCTCTTGATCTCCTGCTACCTGAGCTAGACAGGTCGTACATAATGCTACTTGGTTCTCTGCCACTTCTTCCACCTTGGGTGCGATGAGATAAGCCGCAAGTTCTCCCGTGTCCCTGCATAATTCGCATTTGTTGTCAGATCGACTTTCTAGATCTTTAAGTAAGCTCATGATGTGCTGATATTAAGTAGTAAAGCTAGGAATAGTTGAGTACTTAAGGGATGTGGATTTCCTTTTTAGAACTTGTCTATCCTGCTATAAGGGGAGTATCATCCCTTAGATCTTCTACTGAGGAGGCAAACTTCCATGTAAACCACTCTTTAAATACTGCAAATGTCCTTTTCTGTGGCCAGTCACTCTCATCAGTCCACATACTATTTAGATAATCCTCAAAAAAAGCCTGATAATTATCCTGAACGAATAAATCGGCATCCTTTTTCCTAAAGCCATCTGGCAATAAAAAAGCGTTGTAATCACCATCATCTGACATAGGATGTGTAGGCTCTATGTAGTTTATCCAGTCATAAAATGGTTTCTGAGGTATGATGAGCATCACTGATCTGTTAAGGTAAGCCTCCATGGCTATAAGTTTTTTGTAAAAATAAATGTACTTGAAGGAATATGTAGCAGTGTTCTTAAATACTTTTATTTGAAAGAACGCATTTATAATTAATAAGTGATTCGAAAAGATCTATATGCAATTAAAGTAATAGAATCGTGCTCGTTTATATATTGCCAACTCATTTATATAAACCGGATCCGACGAGCAATATAACCTAAAATTTATGGTATATCCATTAGTCACAAAAGACAAGGCAGTATAATCATCATTTTAGGCATAAACGATTATAGGATCTATTTCTAATGTTAATATCTCCCTCTGCTCGAGATAAATTCGAGGAGGGATTTTCTTTGAAGGACTGCATTATGATTAGCGGGGTTAATGTACTGTCTGGTGATTATGTGCTTCTAGATCTCTCCTTTCACTCGAGATAAATTCGAAGACGGATTTTCTTGGGGAGACTGTTTGATTTGTGGAGTTGATGTATTGGTTTGGTAATTATGTCAT
>CALDEN010000121.1 GCA_937942405.1 uncultured Saprospiraceae bacterium | reverse complement strand
CATTACAGATGAACCTCCATGAGCTCCAGATCCTCCCGTAGCAATACTCATAATCGTTAAGAAAACGACTACACCTACACCATCATTGAATAAAGATTCACCTACTATTTTAGTTTCTAATATTTTGGGAACACCCGCTTTCTTCATTATTCCTAAAACGGCTATTGGGTCAGTAGGAGAGATTAATGCACCGAATAGTAAACAATGTATGTATGCTACCTCCAGTCCTAATGCATGAAATAAATAGTATGCAAACGTAGCTACTAGAAAAGTAGAAGTGATCACTCCGATAGTGGCAAAAACCAGTACTGGCCATCGTTGTACTTTTAGTTGGTCAAAGTTAGTATGCAGTGCTCCTGCAAATAGTAAAAAACCCAGCATTACATCCAAGAGAACTATTTTAAAATCGATCTCCGAAATCAGATCTTCGGCTAGGTGCAATAAAGAAGGGGTGAAAAAGCTAGATAAAAAAAGTCCTACCGTAAAGAGGATGGCTATGATCATCAGACCTATTGTATTGGGTAGCTTTAGATATCGCACATTGACATATCCAAACAAAGCAGATAATACAATCAATACTGAAGCAATCGTAAATAGGTCCATATTCGCTCTTTTTCTGCAAAGTAAGGAATAGTATAGAATTCGGACTATTTGTCGATTATATAGCGTTTATCTATAGCCAAAATTTTAATGCAAAGCTAAACACAACTCATAGTTCAGGGCGGTTTACAATTCAACCTACTTTTTTAACAGTTCATTATAAATAGCTTTCATGCTCTCTAGTTATATGTCACTTTTGGAGTGTTGAAACGAATTAAAAGAAAATGATAAATTCTATCTAGCCAAAATAAATTCAAAATATGAAAATCAATAACATACTAATACTTCTGTTTATGACCATTGCTAGTTCCTTCTATGCTCAAAATGGAGTACAGAGCGTCAAAGGGCAAATTTTAGATCAGCAATCAGAGATGCCGCTAATAGGTGCAACGATTAAGCTGATCTCAGAATCATCTACAACAGGAACATCAACAGATGTGGATGGTTTCTTTGTTTTAGAGGGGATTCCATTGGGAAGGCAGGCTTTTGAGGTTGAATACTTAGGTTATGAAATGCTCATTATTCCCAATGTCCAGATAAGTGCAGGTAAAGAAGTAGTACTTGAATTAAAAATGGTCGAGTCAATAAACAAATTAGAGGAGGTTGTAATCATAGCTGCTGCAGAAAAAGACAAATCACAAAACGAAATGGCGACGATATCTAGTCGACAGTTTAGTATGGAGGAAGTAAATAGGTACTCGGGAGGGAGGAGTGACGTAGCTCGTCTGGCAGGAAATTTTGCAGGTGTTAGCACAGCTGATGATAGCCGTAATGATATTGTAATTAGAGGGAATAGTCCTACTGGAGTACTTTGGAAGTTAGAAGGCATCCCGATTCCATCTCCTAATCATTTTTCGACCATCGGAACTACTGGAGGTCCAGTTAGTGCTCTAAATACTAATTTGCTTAAAAACTCTGACTTTATGACTAGTGCCTTTGCGGCAGAATATGGCAATGCTATTTCTGGTGTTTTTGATTTAGGTTTTAGAAATGGGAATAAAGATGAAACGGAGGTAACCTTGCAGATGGGAGGAGTTACGGGATTTGAAGGAATGATAGAAGGGCCACTTAAAGGAACCAATAATGGAAGTTACCTAGTCGCTGGTCGCTACTCATCAGTAGGGATTGCTCAGCAACTAGGAGCTGATGTCGGGACTAATTCTGTTCCATATTATCAGGATATTTCGTTTAAACTAGATTTCGGGAAATCCAAGTTTGGCAACTTTTCTTTATTTGGGATCGGAGGGCTTAGTGATATAGAGTTTCTACGAGAAGAGGTAGATGAGACTGATTTGTTTGCAGCTGATGATGAAGATGCTCGTGCAGATTCAAAATTTGGCGTATTGGGATTGAAAAACAATTACTTGCTCGGTGATAATGCCTATCTCAGAACAGTTGTGGCAGTGTCAGGTACAGCTGTTCAGTTTTCTAGAGATCGTTATTACAACATGAACGAGGATGGAGAATTCAGTATGCCATTTGTAATAGGGGATAACGCACTGGTGAGATACTCGGCTAGTACTTCAGTAAATAAAAAATTCAATGCTCAACTTACGACCAAGTCTGGAATTCTAACTGAAATATATAGAGCTGACTTAAGTTTTAAAAGTGCAGAGCTAGGCATAGATACTGACCAGGATGGGGTCTTTGATCTAATAGATATTTATGATTTTACAGGTACTGCAGTAAGTGTAGAACCTTATGTGCAGAGCCAATATAAGGTGAATGATAAGTGGACTTTAAATGGAGGTTTACATATGCAATATTATAGTCTTAACGAGGATTTAGTTTTAGAGCCTAGAGCTGCTGTAAATTATAAGATCCATCCTAAACATACCCTCAATGCAGGCTACGGTTTACATCATCAGACTCAGCCATTACCTATACAACTTTCAGAAAAAATAGGCAATAATGGGGCAACTGTCTTGGCGAATAAGGAACTCGGATTTACCCGTAGTAATCATTTTGTAGTATCTCATGATTATAAGATCAATAATAGCTGGAGATCCAAAGTAGAACTCTATTATCAGTACATCGATAATGTACCTGTAGAGAAAGTGAGTAGTAGCTTTTCTATGCTGAATGTAGGAGCTGATTTTGGTTTTCCTGTAGATAAAAATGATTTGGTTAATGATGGAACTGGTCGCAATGCCGGTGTAGAACTCACATTAGAGAAGTTCTTTAACCAAGGGTATTATGTATTGATTACAGGATCACTATTCGATGCTAAGTATAAAGGTAGTGATGGGGTAGAAAGGAACAGTGCATTTAATAATCAGCGAGTGTTTAATGTATTGGCTGGAAAAGAATTTACAATCGGCCGGATGGCTCTAACGATGGATACGAAACTTACTTCTGCAGGAGGTAGATTCTACACTCCTGTAGATTTAGAGGCTTCTAAGATTAATCAAATTCAACAATTTGACGAAAGTCGAGCATTTGACGCTCAGTATGGCTCTTACTTTAGATGGGATGTAAAACTAGGCTTTAAATTAAATAGTCGCAAACGAAAGTTGTCTCATAGCTTTTATCTTGATATTCAGAATGTTACGGATAATCAGAATATTTTCAGAAGTGCTTATAATAGACAAACTAATGAAGTCAATGATATCTATCAGATAGGATTCTTTCCTAACTTCATGTACAAAGTAGAATTTTAATGTCTTTAAAGTCAGAAAAGTATTTGGGTTTTGATGACCGTTGGTTGATGCTGATAGGAGTACCTATTATTTCTGTTGTGGTGACGGTGATGATCTTCGGATCTAATGCTTTTCTATCTAATATGAAGTCCTGTTCTTGGGTTGCCTTTTGGCACACTTTAATCTATTGGATTTCTTTTAGATATCTGTTGATTCAGTATCATAAAAAATTCCCGGATTACGAGTTTACTCAAAAGCGATTAGTATACATTATCAGTAGGTTGTTTTTGTTTTATATAGTTGTAAAATTTGGGGCAGGTCTATTGTTGAATGCATGTTATCCCAGTCATGTAGAATATTATAACGATCATAAACTAGGTCTTCTATCAGCGGAGATTTCAGAGATTATTTTGATTGCTCTTATATTCTTTATTTACGAAGGCATTTATTATTTCAATAGGTCTAGATTGATAGAAATAGAAAGAAATAAATTGGAGAAAGTGACGGCAGAACAAAAGTTAAATACTTTGAAAAACCAGGTCAATCCTCATTTTCTATTTAATAGTTTAAACACACTCGTAACACTCATACCTGAGGATGAAAAACAAGCGATACAGTTTGTGCAGGAGTTGTCTAAAACCTATCGTACGATCTTAGAAGTTCGTGACGAAAAACTAATCACGATTACCAAGGAGCTAGAGGCTCTAGATTCCTATATCTATTTATTGAAAACTAGATTTCATGGAAAGATACAGATCGTAAATACCGTTCCTGAGAGTTGTATGAATGAGTTCATACTGCCGATCTCATTACAAATTTTGATTGAAAATGCAGTCAAGCATAATGTCGTTTCAAAAAGTAAACCCTTGCGTATAGCTATCTCTGTTCAGGATCAGTATTTAGTGGTCAGTAATAATTTGCAAAAGAAGAATCAAGAATTTGCATCTACCAGGGTAGGGTTAACTAATATACGTTCACGTTATAAATTTATGACTGCTCAAGAAGTTAAAGTAGAGGAAACTGAAAAAGAGTTTGTTGTAAGATTGCCTATCATTAATAATATACAATCGCTTAAAAGCAAATGAAAATACTAATCATAGAAGACGAGTATTATGCAGCCAAAAGACTAGTTAGTATGGTCAAAGTCGCATTGCCAGAGGCCGAGGTGCTGGAGGTATTAGATAGTGTAGAGGAATCCAAGAACTGGTTTTATAGTCACAACGAGCCAGATCTCATTTTTATGGATATACAACTAGCTGATGGACTTAGTTTTAAGATATTTGAAGAGATTAAGTTTTCATGCCCAGTAATATTTGTAACTGCTTTTGATGAGTATGCGATTGATGCATTTAAGCTAAATAGTATCGATTACCTTCTTAAACCTGTAGAGATAGATAAATTAGAAGCTGCCATTAGAAAGTTTAGAAAAGTACATAGTCAGTCTTCCATTAAAAACATAAACTGGCAGGAGTTAGGACTTTCGCTATATGCGAATAAAGGCAAGTTTAAAAAACGATTCTTAATAAAAATCGGGAATGCATATCAGTATTTATCCATAGAAGATGTTGCCTTGCTTTACTCCGAAGATGGAATCAGTTTTGCGTTGGATTTGAATGGGAAGCGATTTGTTGTAGATAGTACATTGGATAAGATTTCGGAATCTTTAGATCCAGCCTTGTTTTTTAGAATTAGTCGAAAACACATTGTAAATATTTCTGAGATAAGGAAGATTCATCCCTTTTTGAACAGTAGATTAAAGCTAGAAATTAATCAAAATTCGGATCAAGAATTACTTGTAAGTCGAGAGAAAGTGAAAAATTTTAAATCATGGCTAGAGGGTTAAGTATCGTGTTGGAATTGTAACAATGGGGTAGTGTTTTCTAGTATATTGATAATAAAACAAAAGGCCAAAAATCAAGTTGACTTGATTTTTGGCCTTTATGTTTTGGAATCGATTGATTCTCTAGTTTCGCATTAATGCTAAACGTTATTTACTCAATCACAATCATTTTCTTAGTAGCAGTGAAGTCACCACTTTCTAACTGGTAGTAAAGTACTCCTGCACTTGCTCCTAGATCATTTCTTGTTAATTGTACTGTATTGTATCCTTTAACAGCGTCGATCGTTAAATTCTTAACTACTTTTCCTGTTACATCATATACGGTTACTGTAGCAGTAGTCGCTTGAGGAACATTGAATCCGATCTGAGTCATTCCTTTGAACGGGTTTGGCTCATTCTGATATAATTCATATCCTTCTACGATAGATACTGCTCCTTCTGTACGTATTCCTAAGTCTACGTTAACTACTTCTAGTCCTTCTCCTACATAAGCTTCTGCTCTTGTAATAG
>CALDEN010000120.1 GCA_937942405.1 uncultured Saprospiraceae bacterium | reverse complement strand
ACAGGTAAACAGTGCAGACCTAAGTGATGGACAAGTAGCGACTACAATTAACGGAAAAGACATAACCGTAAAGATTGAGAATGGCAATGTCTTTATCAATGATGCACAAGTAACGGTAGCAGATATACCAGCTGACAACGGCGTAGTACATGTAATCGATGCCGTATTGTTGCCACCTACTTCTGGGATAGAGGACATTGAGTTTGGAAATTTTGAAATTTTCCCTAACCCCAGTTCTGATTTTGTAAATATCCACTTGAATAATATCGATACAGAAGACGCAAGTTTGATTTTAAGATCGATGAATGGACAGATACTAATAAGTACAAATAACATCAGTAAGCAATCGGTGTTAGATGTCTCAGATATAAATACAGGAATTTACTTATTGGAATATCGAAAAGACAATATGCAATATGTAAAAAAACTAATAATAGAGTGATTTTGAAGTGTTTAGTGGCTGGTCGTCGATCAAAAAGACGGCCAGTCATAAAACATATTCATTGAGTTAGTGTTACAATTTAAAATAACAAGCTTTAGTGCATCACTCTAAAAGAGACATATTATTGGTTGAACGTATTTTGGCAAATGACCAAAGTGCTTTCAAAGAATTATATCAGCACTATAGTCGTTTTTTTATTTTAACAGCTCTCAGATATGTTAAGTCGAAAGAAGATGCCGAAGACTTAGTGCAAGACGCTTTTGTGAAAATTTATAAAGATGTTCATCAGTTCGATTCTAGTAAAGGACCTTTTCTGAGTTGGGCAAAACGAGTGCTGATAAATACCTGTTTACAACATCTTCGTAAAAACACTTTTTTGGATTTTGTGGGTAATGTTCTAGATTTTAAAAATACCTTTAAAAAACCAGCAGAAGCATTGGAAAATTTGAACCTTCAGGATCTTACTAAATCGATACAATCGCTTCCTAAAGGGTATAGAACAGTTTTCAATATGTATGTGCTTGATGGGTTTTCTCATCAAGAAATCGCTGCAGAGTTAGGTATATCACAAGGGACTTCTAAAAGTCAATTGTCAAAGGCCAAAAAAATGTTAAGAAATAATATTACAGAAATCGAAATAATTTTTGGACAAGCATATGCCTAATAAAAACGACATATGGAACGAGGCTTTTAATAGCCCTGATTTGTCCTCAGAGGACTGGCTAGAGCCGTCTACCGATCTGTATAATAGGATAGAAAAGGAAATAGCTCCTCCTAAGAAGAAAAGAAGATTTGGATTCATGGTATTTTTAGTAGGATTCATATCAGTACTTTTTGTGGCAGGATTTTATGTCTACGATTCTCTGTTGCTAGACATGAATGATTCAGTAGAATCTACTACATCGATGGATAATCCAAAGTCGACCACTTCAAAGGTCCATAACTCGGACTCATTCTCTTCTATTAATAAGGAGACCATCGATACAGAAACAAATACTAATCTATCAGTAGTTAGCAATAATGAGATAAATAATTCTTTATCTAAAGCACAGAATGTAAAGGTCGGATACGATCAAAGAATAGAGTCTGAAATGCAGAGTACAGATCATTTGTATGCAATAGATAGAGATTTAGAAACTGACTTTTCTGAAGTCACATCTGAAGCCACATCTGCATCTAGTTCTTCATTTACGTACACATCAACGTCATTCTTAAAAGCTCCTTTGGCTGTAGCCAAAAAAGAAATTCTTACTGTTTCAGATGCAGATAGAAATGAATCAATATTGAGCCCTTTTAATGCAAAGGATTATTTTCTTGAGGTTTCAGAAAGACCACTTTTGATTGCTGCGGTAACAGTAAACGAGCTAAATACACCTGTAGATAAAAACACTATTTCGTTTTTTACGGGGGTGAGTAAGTGGGGTTTTCATTTAAATAGTAATTATCTCACAGCTCTGGATCCTGCAGATTTTACTTTCGAAGAAGGAAGTGGAAAGACGATGGCATTGAAATATGAGTATCATGTCAAAAATAGAATTTCACTATTCGGTTCAGTATCATGGGATCGAGTAATTTCCTATTCTGGTCATAATTCTAATGTAAATTATGACCTTCAAAACGAGAGCGGTGATCTTTCTAATACCTTAGACTTAACTATGGCTTCTCCATTTGGTTTGATACAGTCTGATGTAGTGATTGCTCGTAATGCTGCGGTAGGTGTAGATCAGACGAGTTTAGTCTTAGATCTTCATAATAGACATCAGTTTGATAATATAGGTGTGTCGACCGGATTGGTATACAGTCTTATGCAGAATTCCGGATTTGAATGCTCTACACATTTAGGCGTAGGAATTAATTATCTAGTCGGTCTAGAAAACGAGCTGGAATCTTTCGATCTAAGTTCAAGTGATTTCTCGAGCGGTCAGACTTCCATTACTCAGGACCAGCAAGCTGTAAATAAATTCAGTACTCAATTAAATCTTGGCGTTAACCTTAGACGGTCAATTGGTGAAAATACACGACTAGGTGTATCCTTTGATTATGTTCGAGGACTATCAGATGTGTATAGAGAAGATGACTTTAGTAGTCGTCTGAGTGCTAGAAGATATCAGCTCTCCTTATCTAGAAGATTTTAATCACTTTTGTTATTCATAGAAATATCGGTGCAGTTTTAGGTCTGTTTTTATTTTCAGCTTGACTGCAAAAGAGCCTATGATCATCTGCGTTTAAAACTTCATCTCTACAAAAGCCTTAGCGATTTTGCCACCCATTTGAGGAGCTACTTTTTCTAGTCTTACCTCACCTTTGATGACATTGGAGTAATCCGACTTTATTTTTTCAATGATATTGAGGACGACTGTTTCGAGGAGTTTTTGGGTAACCGCCATTTCAGATTTGCAGATCGCATAGAGTTCTTCATAATTGATCGTATCATTAATATTGTCGTCTGCACTGTCAAAACTTTTTATCTCGACTTCTATGTCTATGATAAATGTATTGCCTGCCTTCTGTTCTTGCGGATAGTATCCATGAAAGGCATAAAATTCAGCTCCTTTAAGTCCTACTTTTGTAATCATACTGTAAAACTAGATTATCATCAGATTATGAGCATAGACAAAGCCGATTATTTCTCTTTTCACGACCATTTAAGCCTATACTTATACATATCTTTGTGACATAAACTATTCAAAAAAATGAGTTCAGTAAAGACCGATAAGTATCAGCACCACGATTATTACCTCGTAGAAGATCTATTACAAGATGACCATAGAATGGCGAGAGATGCAGTAAGAGAGTGGGTTAAGCAAGAAGTAAGTCCGATCATCGAGGATTATTCTGAGAGAGCTAAGTGTCCACAGCACTTGTTTAAAGGTTTAGCAGAGATAGGGGCATTCGGCCCGAGTCTACCTGTACAGTATGGTGGCGGTGGTATGGATGAGATCGCATATGGAGTGATCATGCAAGAGCTAGAGCGAGGAGATTCAGGAATCAGATCGATGGCTTCTGTGCAGGGTTCGCTAGTGATGTATCCGATCTATCGATTTGCCTCTGAGGTACAAAAGATGAAATATCTTCCTAAACTAGGAAGTGGAGAATTTATAGGTTGTTTTGGATTGACAGAACCCGATCATGGGTCTAATCCGAGTGGCATGACCACCAATATAAAGGATGACGGCGATGCCTATATCCTCAATGGTGCCAAAATGTGGATTACCAATAGTCCAGTAGCGGATCTAGCAGTCGTATGGGCCAAAGACGAAGAAGGAAAGATCAGAGGAATGGTCGTAGAATCGGGCTGGAAAGGCTTCTCTGCTCCAGAAATTAAAGGAAAATTATCACTGAGAGCATCCATCACGGGAGAGCTCGTTTTTGAAGATGTACGAGTACCTAAGGAAAATGTATTCCCAGAAGTCAGAGGGCTTAAAGGTCCGCTATCTTGTTTGTCTAAGGCCAGATATGGTATCGCATGGGGAGCGATCGGAGCAGCACTAGACTGTTACGATTCTGCACTGAGATATTCATTAGAAAGAGAGCAGTTCGGTAAGCCTATCGGAGGATTCCAGCTTACGCAAAAAAAGCTAGCAGAGATGATTACAGAAATCACCAAAGCTCAGTTACTCGCATGGAGACTCGGAACCTTAGCCAATGATGGTAAAGCTACTCCTGCTCAGATATCCATGGCAAAACGGAACAATGTAAACATGGCTTTAGAAATCGCAAGAGAAGCAAGACAGATACATGGAGGTATGGGTATTACCAATGAGTATCCGATCATGCGACATATGATGAATCTCGAAACGGTACTTACTTATGAAGGTACTCATGACATCCACTTACTGATAACAGGAATGGATGTGACTGGGATAAATGCGTTTAAATAAGCAATAAACCCAATATGCTATGAAAACCATGACCTGCAAACAGCTCGGAGGAGCTTGCGACAAAAGCTTTACTGCCGATACCTTTGAAGAGATCGCAGAAATGAGCAAGCAACATGGCTCAGAAATGTTTAAAAAAGCCGATCCAGCTCACATGGAAGCGATGAATAAAATGATGGAACTCATGCATAATCCAGCAGAGATGCAAGCATGGATGGCAGAGCGTAGGGCAGAGTTCGAGGCATTGTAAGAAGTGAGTCAGAATTTACGGGATTTCAGAATTTTCAGAATCTAGCAAATTCAAATTAGTGACGTATCAATGATTTCTGAAATTCTGATATCACATAGTATAAAGAATGTAATTTAGAACAATGATAGAAGATGAACTAACCTACAAGATCATCGGATGTGCTATGAAAGTACATAATACAATGGGCCCGGGATTCCAAGAAGTAATCTACCAAAGATGCCTTGCCATAGAACTTGATCGAGCCAATTTAGAATATCTCAGAGAGTCATCCCAGAAAGTATATTATGAGGATATAGAGGTAGGTACCAGAAGGGCCGATTTTATTGTAGCTGATAAAGTAGTCGTAGAATTAAAAGCTAAGATTAGATTAGAAGATGCTCATTTGGCTCAAGCCAAAAATTATACGGTGGCCTATGATTTTCCATTGGGGCTATTGATAAACTTTGGAGCTAAAAGCCTCGAGTACAAACTTATGTTCAATCCCAAATATCATCCCAAGCCAAACAGCTAGTGTTATATAATGGGAGCAGAAATTTCAGGATTCATGAATTTATACAATCCTAATTCTCCTATAAGCTATTATAATTCAGTAAATCCTGTTCCTCACAGTTGAGCCTCTCGAAGCTCATCCCAGAGCCTATCTAATCAGGTACAGTCCTAATCCTGCTAATTCCCCAATTCAGTGAATTCTGCTTCCCACAGTTGAGCCTTCTTTGCCCAAATCAATAATTATCCATTACTTTGTATCATATTACGATTATGACCTATATCTTAATCTAGCGTCTTAATCATACAATTGGTATCATGAGTCAAGATCAAAATACAACTTCCCAGTCATTTTCGAGTGCTTTAAAGACCTGGTTGGGAGATCTTTTTAATCTAAAAGATCAAGATCATGCCCACGAGCGAGACACCAAAGAAGAGATCCGTAAAGGAATCGTCTTTAGGGGAGCTAATTTGTGGATACTCATTTTTGCGATTCTAGTCTGCTCTGTCGGACTTAAT
>CALDEN010000119.1 GCA_937942405.1 uncultured Saprospiraceae bacterium | reverse complement strand
ATCAGAAGCCTTGATCACTACCTACTCATTTATATGGGGCGATTTCTGTTCATGGTTTTTAGAAATGATCAAGCCTGAGTATCAGCAGCCGATCAGTACAGCAGTAAAAGAAGAAGCGATAAAGATTTATACGGAGATATGTAAGATGCTCCATCCTTTTATGCCATTCATTACAGAAGAGATCTGGCATCAGTTAGCCGATCGATCAGCTAATGAGGATTGTATGATGAGCTCTTATCCTAAAGCGGAAGTTGTATCATCTGAATTTATAAAGGATATGGAACAGTTCAAAACTGTCGTATCTGGAGTAAGAGAGATCCGTAGTAAAAAAGGATTAAAGAAAGCAGCTCCTCTGGAGTTTGTTGGATTTAGTTCGGATGAAAATTCAAGATTATTTAGTCATAAAGGCTATCAATCTTTATTAGAAAAAACGGCTGTACTTGGTTCCGTTAGGTTCGTAGATAGTGAGCCGGATAACTTTATAGCTTTTGTGTCTGGTACAGAGAAGTACGGAATCGTGCTAGAAGAAGCCATCGATGTAGAGGCAGAACTAGCAAAGCTCCAAAAAGACCTAGATTACGAACTGGGTTTTGTAGGATCTATCGAAAAGAAACTAAGTAACGAACGATTTGTAGCTGGTGCACCAGAAGCAGTTGTGGCCAACGAGCGTAAGAAGCTCTCAGATGGTCAAGATCGCATTAAAGCACTAGAGGCCAGTATTGCTAGCCTCAAAAGCTAAGCTAACAACAACATAATTAAGCACATAAAAAAAAGCCCTTCTAGAAAACTAGAGGGGCTTTATCGTAAATGGGTGTTTTAAGTTTACTATCCTAGTAAGTTCTTAGCTTTATTTAAAAGGCCTCCTACATCACCAGATTTAACCTGATTTAATAAGTCTCCAGCATTACCTGGAATCCACTTAGCTATATTTCCAAGATCGAATTCTGAATCTTCAGGGCTTGTACTTTCAAACTTTTCTTTTAATCCATTGATTAAGTCAGGAGCTGTTGCAGCTGCCTCAGCTTCTGCTTCTTCGCTACTCATTCCTTTATTCTGTAGTACTTGAGAAAGTTGTGATTTTGCACTTTGGAAAATCTCGTTAGATTCCAAGTTACTTCCAGAAAATAAAGCAGTTACTTGTGACATGTTGCCACCTGCTAGTTGATTTTTGATTGTTTCCATGATTGCACCTGCACCTTCTTCAGCAGCTTCACCTGTTGCAGCTTCACTTAAAGCATTACCTGCCATTTTTGACATTAGTTTCTGAATAGCCATTCTTTTTAAACTCTCGAACATTAATTTGAATTTTAGTTTTAGAAATATACTCTTATGACTCAGAATAAGAGAGAGTCGTCACATATTAAAAATTAATATTTTATTAAAGTGACTATTCCTTTGGTCTGATCTTCAACTGTAGACCCATCAAGAAATTCCTCAAAAACTGATCTTTGCAGACACGGTACTGACTCTGTCCTGGTTTTCTGAAAATGGCACTGAGTTCGTGTTTACTTATGTTGAAGTCTGCGAGTTTAAAGATCTCCAGTATATCTACATCGATAAAAGAGTAAGCAATTTTGAGCTTTCTAAAGATCACATTATTGGTTAGGCTCTTTTCTGCTTTGGGTAGAGGGCCTTCACGTTTGCCTCTTTTTTTAATGATGAGGCCATTTAGAAAGTAGGCAAGATTTATATCTCTTAATGGGAGATAATCTTCATCGTCCTCTTTTTTCATCCATGAACTTAATTCTGCACGAGTTACTTCTTTGCCCGCAAGGGAAAAAAGCTTCATCATCTTATCGTCGTCGTAATCTAGGATGTATCGCATTCTTTTTAAAATGTCATTATTCTCCATTGCAAATTTGAGTTTTAATAAAGCTAAGATATCTAAACTAAAAAAAGGACCATGATATTCTCACAGTCCTTTTTTAAAGTGTATTCTTCTAAAGAATTAAGCTCCGCCGCTTTTTTTGGCTTTTACTTTTTTCTTACCCTTGGTCTGCATTGCCATTTTAACGGCATTGTATGCATTTACGGTTCCACCAGATACACTGAGTGTTTTAAAAGGTACCATCGTTTCTTTGTCTCCGGGTGTTTGCACTTTTATATCTAGTTTATCCGAAGAGTTCATGATGATTTCTTTTACCTGAGGAGCAGTAAGAGAAGGAAAGTAACTTCTCAGTAATGCAGCTACACCTGCAATTACAGGAGATGCCATACTTGTACCTCTTAGATACTGATATTCGTTATCAGGAAGGGTAGAGTAGATTTCTTCTCCCGGTGCAAAAACGTCCACGTTTTCGCTACCGTAGTTAGAGAACGAAGCTGCACTTTCCTCTCCTGTTTTGTGAGATAATGCACCTACTTCTATCCAAACGTTCGATTTTTTCTTTTTCCAAAACCAAAATCCAAAGCCTTTTTCATACGTATCGTTAGGGAAGTTTCCTGCTTTGTCTTCATGGCTCTTATCGTTGCTCTTTCCGTCATTTCCTGCGGCATGTACGAGGAGTACATCGTTTTTAGTGGCATAATGCACTGCTTCATCTACGATCTTCTTATTCCAAGAAAATCCTTTACCGAAGCTCATGTTTATTACACTTGCACCATTATCTACTGCATACCTGATTGCATTTGCTACATCTTTATCTCGCTCGTCACCATTAGGTACAGCTCGGATAGTCATGATTTGTACATTAGATGCAACTCCGTCCATCCCTATGCCATTACCTCTCACGGCACCTATGATACCTGCTACGTGAGTACCGTGTAAAGCATCCGGACCTTCATAATCATTGTTGCCGTAATCTTTTTGATACGGATCATCGTAGTTATCACCTACGATATCTCTAGATTCAAAGTCAGGGTTATACATAAAGTTAAGCTGTCCATTGTAGTAATCTTCACCACCTTTGAGCTGTTCTTTTACACTGGCGATAATGGTATCCATAGTCATATAAGAGTCCTCTTCAGTCATCGCTCTTGAAAGTACATTTTTCCCAAAAGCTACACCTGTATCATCGGATTCTATGGCTTTTACGTTTTCAAGCGTAATTTTCTTGCCATCTAGGATCGATTCCACTGCTTTTAGGCCATTGATCACACTTTCTTTTTGAGAAGCGATACGGGCAAGTGTTTGCTCAGCACTTTCTCTACTACCTTCTAGGGTCTTTTTTACTTGAAGGTAAAGAGTGTATTCCTCTTTTTGGTCTTTACTCAGTTTAGAAGGATCGGCATCTTTGTACTTGTAATGATACTTTTTGTAGAGTCTAGTAACTTCTAATGTTTCATCGTTTACACTTCTACCATCTTTACCACCGATAAAGTTCCATCCGTGTACATCATCAACGTAGCCATTATTATCATCATCTAGACCATTGTCTGGAATTTCG
>CALDEN010000118.1 GCA_937942405.1 uncultured Saprospiraceae bacterium | reverse complement strand
TAGGGTTTAAGTGAGTTGTCTTTTTAGTCGAACGATGTGCACCGATCGCAAAAGCGAGTTCTGATGGCAACTCATCTAGTGGAGACACGATGCATTTTTTTTGCTCAAAATCTATGACAAATAAGAAAGGAGTCTGCTCATGACCGAGATGGTTCATGCGGTTCCTTGCTGCGGTAGAATTGAGATAATGGATCACGTCTATAGTACGTATTATGGCTCGGGTAAGTTCAATAAAAAAGCCAGTTATTCAACCGGCTTTTTATTTTTTATTTAGAAACGTAGTAGATGATTTTAGTCAGCCACTTACTCGGATCTGGTTCTTCTGCAGGATCTGTAAGGTATTCCTCTATGATCGGCGGATTGTTAAATAATCCATGATCTTTTAGATAGTCTTCCATGGCATAATGAGCCTTAGCGGTACCGCTAAAATCTCCATAGAAATCGATCTGTAGTGTATTGGCCTCTGGAAGGTCCAGTGAGCTCGCATCTGCAATCCATAGTTTCTCTGCGACAGGGATGGCAGCAGCCATGTCGGTTTTGCCATTGGCTTCGTCCCATTTAAAGAATAAGCCACATGGTTTGCCGGACATCTCTATTCCATTTTTCTGTACTTTGCCGAAGAGACTTCCTAGATTAGTCGCATAGAATTGTGAGATATTTTCCATTGCCACCTCTTGACGATTCATGATAAAGTGTTTTTCTTTTACTTCTACAGGCTTTATCATGAAGCCATCATATTCTCCTTTGGCTCTCTTTTCGGCAGATGATTTTAAGGCTGCGAGTCCGTCGTCGAAGTTTTTCTTCAATGTAGATTTCTGGCCTAATACGAGCATCATTCCTCTCATGATAAAAGGGAGATCTTCTTTGTCTTCCATCTTCCATTCGACGTCTACCTCGTCACCATCGGGCTTTAGATTAAACTCCACAAATGAGGTAGTCTCATAATCATGGAAGTTCATCGTGACTGCCGTCTTTTCATTTTTGATAGACTCCGTAATGAGCATATCCCCCGATCCAGTTAGGCTTGGATCTCCTTTCCAGGTGTATTGTCCGCCTTTACCTTCGTACTTAGCACCATATTTTATGACCATACTGGAGTCCATATCGTTCCATGGAGACCATGCATCCCATTTTTTGAGATTATTGATTTGATTAAAGACCATAGCTGGGGCTGCTTTGATGGTTGTAGATCGAGTGGTATTAAGATTTTTAGGTCCTAGTACACACATAAGCATGTAGATACCTACGATTGCCATAAGGATAAAGAGGAACCATTTTAAGAATTTCATGAGCTTTTGTATTAACTGTTGTAAAATTAATCCCTTTCCGTGATACACATTTATTTCATAAGGGCTTTTTGGTTTCTTATATTTAGAAGATTGAAAAACTAGACTACCATGCGACTGAGTGTTTTTGCATTACTATTTGTATTTCTGATGTCCTGTACAGAAGATACTCCCACTAAGAGTTTAAACGATAATAACAGACCTTATAATCCATGGGTCTTTAGATCTGTGCTCGATGAGCAACCTAGAATGCTGACCATGGCACTCCATGACGATTTATGGGCTGCATACAATACTTCTGATGGAAGCCTCTACAAAGTATGGAAAGGACGAGTCAGCTTCGATGGGGCAGTATATACGACCTATCATGGCCCACAGCCGACATCTATAGGAGATGCTTACTTTGAGAACCTATATGATAATCCATGGGTGCTCACCGGTCCGCAAGGAGAGGAACTTCCACTCTCGGTACAGTATAAAGGGCACCGCTATGTCGATGAGTATGCAGAGCTGATGTATGAGTTGGTCTCAGGTGATTATGTCATCAAGTTGACAGAACGCATAGATGCCAGTCGTAACGAGCAGAATACGCTGGTCTTCAAGCGGGATTTTAAACTGACTATGCCTTCTATCCTCAAGCTGTATTTAAAAACCAATCTCAATAGTATCGTAAGTGAGGCCAGTATCCTTACGGATGGAGATTTTGAGCTAGACTCCAAAGAGACCAAACAATATGGTAAAAAAGAGGTTCTGAACCTTACGGGAAAATTAAAACTCAACAGAGGAGACACAAAATTCCACGTAAGTCTGATGGATGAACCAGTTATAAATAATCCATGGAAAGGAAAATACGAGGAAGAAGATGCAGATGGATTACCCGCTGGAGCAAAACTGATTGCCAAGAGTGATTGTAAATCATGTCATAATAAAAAGGTAAAGACGATCGGGCCTTCTTATTTGGCTATAGCCAAAAAATATACGGACACAGATGATAACATAGAAATTCTCGCTTCTAAGGTAAAGAAAGGAGGTGGAGGTGTCTGGGGGAGTCAGGTAATGACTGCTCATCCAGAATACACGATGGAAGACCTCAGAGAGATGGTCGGTTATATTTTGAGCATCGGAGATCCCGATAATATAGCAGATAACAAAAGTATCGCAAGTAAGGAGATGATGATGGCGACTGATGTCAATGTAGGGGAGCTCATACCGGGTGCGATTACGAGAGTGTTTAATGTTCCAGCGACTACTGAGAAGATCCCATCGTTCGATAATTTGAAGGCTGTACAAGCGGGAATCATGCCTCGTTTTGATAACATAGCAGACAATGATTTTGGCGATCTAGTGGAAAACTTTGCACTGGATGCCAGAGGATATATCGAGATTCCAGAAGACGGAGTGTATAAGTTTAGGGTATGGAGTGATGATGGTTCGAGAGTGACCCTTTCGGGCAAAGTAATACTCGATCACGATGGCCCACATGGCACTTCTCAGAAAGAAACCGAACTGTATTTGCAGAAAGGATATCATCCATTTTATTTAGAGTTTTATCAGGGAGCTGGAGGGAAGTTTCTATCCTTTAATTGGAAACCACCTACAGCAGATAGATGGATGGTCGTCCCGTCAGAGGCCTATGCACATCATCAGGATGATCATGCTCTTATCGGAAGTTTAAGTTTGCCGATGTCTAATAGCAGTAAGATTCCCGGTGACAGGGCCAAGCTGGAAGATGTGCATCCTGCTTTTACATTATCACAGGCTCGACCGTCAGATTTTACCCCTAAGGTAGGCGGATTGGATTTCTTGCCGGATGGTCGGATGGTGATATCGACATGGGATGCCGCAGGGAGCGTATATATTGTAGATCAGCGTTCTGGAAAAGAAGACGAAATAACATATAAAAAGATCGCCCACGGACTAGCAGAGCCACTCGGACTCAAGGTGGTAGACGGAGAGATCTACATCATGCAAAAACAAGAAATGACTCATCTCGTCGATACTGATGGAGATGAGATCATCGATGAGTACCGTACCTTATGCAATGACTGGGGAGTATCTGCTAATTTTCACGAATTCGGGTTCGGACTAGAAGAAAAAGACGGATGGCTATATGCCAATCTTGCAACAGGTATAATGGCAGGTGGAGCGAGTATGCCTGATCAACATGCTGATCGAGGAAATAGCATCAGAGTAAATATGAAAACTGGCGAACTAGAAAGGATCGCTCATGGATTGCGTACTCCTAACGGCGTAGGTATAGGTTATGATGGAGAGGTATTTTTATCCGATAACGAAGGGGACTGGCTACCGTCTTCTAAAATCATCCATTTAAATAAAGATGACTGGTACGGATCTCGATCGGTAGATTTTGAAGGAACAGAAAATCTGACCGCTGCTCAACCCGTCGTATGGTTACCGCAGGACGAAATCGGTAATTCGCCCACACAGATGGTAGGCATAGATTTCGGTCCATATAAAAATCAGATGTTGCATGGAGATGTATATCACGGAGGGCTGAAGCGAGTGTTTGTAGAAGAGATAAAAGGAAAACTACAAGGTGTCGTATTCAGATTTACACAAGGCTTAGAAGCTGCAGTAAATAGATTGAGATGGGGTCCAGATAATGCTCTCTATGTAGGTGGGATCGGTAATCCAGGTAACTGGGGGCAGAACCAGAAACTATGGTACGGTCTTCAGAAACTAGAGCTGACTGGAAAGCAGGCCTTCGAGATGCTAGCCGTACGAGCCAAGACCAATGGGGTAGAAATCGAGTTTACAGAAAACCTAGTCGGCGACGATGGATGGAACCCTGCAAGCTTTGAGGTAAAGCAATGGTATTATCAACCAACCGTAAATTACGGTGGCCCCAAAATGGAAGAAGAGAGCCTCTTTATAAAATCT
>CALDEN010000117.1 GCA_937942405.1 uncultured Saprospiraceae bacterium | reverse complement strand
GTTTTTAGGTAGCTTACATTTTCCTGATACCACTCATTGTATTTTCTACGTACATCTCCAGAGGCGGTATCTATTATTTTTTTTGATCCTGTCTCCGCATCGAGTGCTCGTATGAGTCCGACATTGGGCAGTGATTCTTCTCTCTGATCATATACACGTACGCCTATAATATCATGACGCTTACTAGCTAGTCTCAGATCATCCTCATATCCTTTGGTCAGGAAGTCAGATATCACAAAAACGATGGCTTTCTTTTTCTGGACGTTATTGAGATATTTCAAAGCTTTTTTGAGATCTGTTCCTTTGGCAGGAATGTCATTATCGACAAGTTCTCTAATGATGCGTAGTATGTGTTTCTTTCCTTTTTTAGGTGGAATATAGAGCTCGACAGAGTCAGAGAACAACATCGCTCCCACTTTATCATTATTACTCATGGCCGAAAAAGCCATGACTGCACAGATCTCTGCGATGATCTCATTTTTGAACTGATTTAAAGTTCCAAATAAGGCAGACTTACTCACATCGACGATCAGCATAAGTGTCAGTTCTCGCTCCTCCTCAAATACTTTGACAAACGGATCACCTGTACGGGCCGTAACGTTCCAGTCTATGTTCCGTACATCATCGCCGTACTGATAATCCCGTACTTCCGAAAAAGACATACCTCTACCTTTAAAAGCACTCTGGTAGTCACCAGAAAATATGTGCTTACTGAGACCCTTCGTTTTGATCTCGATTTGACGTACTTTTTTTAGAATTTCGGTAGTATCCATAATGGTTGCGATCAGGAGGATTAAGGTACCTGAACTGTGTTTAATATTTTAGTCACGATATCTTCGGTAGAAATATTTTCTGCTTCTGCTTCGTAAGTCAGACCTATACGGTGTCTTAAGACATCTTTGGCCACATTACGTACATCCTCAGGAATTACATATCCTCGTCTGTTTAGATATGCCAGAGCTTTAGATGCCAGAGCCAGATTTATACTTGCTCTAGGAGATCCACCATAAGAGATCAGATGTTTCATCTCAGCGAGTCCATGAGGAGTATTGGCCCTAGTAGCAAATACGATATCGAGGATATAGTTTTCGATCTTTTCGTCCATGTAGACTTTCTTGACCATAGCTCTAGCTTCGATGATCTTATCCTTAGTGACCACACTATCTATTTTCTGTAGGGTCTCGCCCAAAATCGTTTTACGGATTATATTTTTCTCATCTGCTTTGGACGGATAGTCGATGTTTACTTTAAGCATAAAACGATCTACCTGAGCTTCTGGCAATGGATAGGTACCTTCTTGTTCGATCGGGTTCTGAGTTGCCAGCACAAGGAATGGCTCTTCTAGTTTGAAGGTTTCATTACCGATCGTAACTTGTCGTTCTTGCATAGACTCTAGCAGAGCACTTTGTACTTTGGCAGGAGCCCTGTTTATCTCATCTGCAAGGATAAAATTTGCAAAGATGGGTCCCTTACGTACGTTAAATTCGTTTTTATTGGGATTATAGATCATGGTCCCGATGATATCTGCTGGCAGTAAATCAGGAGTAAACTGGATTCTGCTAAAATCAGCATTGACGGCTGAGGCCAATGTCTTAATAGACAATGTTTTTGCCAGACCCGGAAGTCCTTCTAAGAGGACATGTCCTTTGGCCAATAGGCCCAAAAGCAATCTGTTAATCATGTATTCCTGACCTACGATTACTTTAGAGGTGGCATTTCTTATATCATCGACAAATGCACTTGAGGCATTGATTTGTTGATTTAGCAATTCTATATCTACGTCTGTTTGCATATTTGTGCTTAGAAAAGTTAAGGTGCAAAATTAATATTGGAATTGAGAAATTATGCGATTTTAAAAATCTCTTTAACGGAAAATTAACGATCAGTTGTCTAGATCGAAGGGTTTTATCGGTCCTGGGTCAGTAATTTCTATATACTCCGGTCTAAATGGCCGTAAAGGCTTAGTAATCATCTCTAAAGAGTCGTCTAGCACAGAAAATCGAGTCATCTGATATATAATGGAGTCGACATAAATATCGGCTTCGAGTACAGCATTTGCCCGGCAATCACTAATTTCTCGCTTTTTAAAATCCGCAAACCGTTTTTCTAATGTGCTTTGAATCAGCTCATCTACATTAATTACAGGCTGAGATGTACATCCAGCAATGCATAATAGGGCCGATATGTACAGCAGTTCTTTCATTGCGAGAGTATACTTTCAAATTCTTCCTTCCTTAAATTCTGTATCGAATCGATGGCATGTTGATAAATGGAGGTGTGTTCTTTATCGCAGATCAGCTTTATCTCTTTTTTAATAGAATCTAGGCCTTTACGATAGAGAGAGTCGACTATTTTTTTTTGCTCCTTATTCAGACTTGGGGGAGCTGGTGCACTGCATGAGTGCATACTTCCGATAATCAGAACACTTGCACATACGAGTTCTTTAAGCATTCGGGTTTTTTCGTTTCAGTTCAAAATTCTGACCCAGGTAAACTTTTCTTACCATCTC
>CALDEN010000116.1 GCA_937942405.1 uncultured Saprospiraceae bacterium | reverse complement strand
TAGCCCTACATAAAAATGACCTTTGTATTTTTCCTTCCATGGATCGACTATAATTTCTCCTGCATCGGGTAATAATCTCTCTAGGCTCAAGGCATTTATTGCTATTCCATTTACACCTGTAAGTGCCTTAATCTCTCTACGATTGTTTTCTGTTACAGCTGTATTATCTGCTACTATGGTTTTTACTTCTTGACGATTACGAGTAGGGTCTACAGCTCTTGATTCTGTTAGATTTCCTGTTATATTTTCTGTTTTAGATCTCCTCGATTCGTTATCATCTGCGGCGATTAGAGCATCTTGTATAAGAACCTTTGATGCAACTTTCTCAATTGAAGTCACGTTAGACGCTACTAGGGATTGTGCCTTTGCAGATGTCATATCCGTTAATCCGGTAGTACTTTCATTTGTCCTTCCAATATTGTTGATTGATGATGATGATAAAGCGATATGATTTTCTTTTTGCAGCTCACGATTATTTATTACATCAGTGGTTATATTATCCTGTGATTCTTTAACGCCGGCCTTTTTGACATCTTTTTTTACCAGATTGTTTTCATTCCTGGCTTCTGTCAGTGATGGATTTCCTTGTTTTGAAAAAATATCGTTTTCGATATAATCTACATCAGAGACATCCTTATGTCCTACCCTTTCGGTATTGAGTCCAAATTTATATACGAAAATAGCTGACAAAAAGAGTACTGCCATAAAACCAAAACGATAGGTAGACTTAGATTTAAATAAACGACCTAGCCAGTGACCAGAAGTCGTCGAGGAATTATCCAAGGCATCCGTAAACGCCATGAAGGCCTTGTCATCTATCGGTGCTTCATAATTATCAAATGCACTCTTCATACCCTCTTCTGCTTTGTAAAATTTTTGTTTCATAATCTGAGAATTAGAGTGATTTTATTAAGTCCATCAATAGTTTCCGAGCATTTGATACATGCCACTTAGAAGTTCCTTTGGAGATTTCTAATTTCTTAGCGATCTCATCGTGACTCAGCTCTTCAAATATAAAAAGGTTGAATACTACCCGGGTGGCATTAGGTAGTTTAGAAAACAGTTTTAGAATATCTTCTACATTTAAATCTGCAAGAGCAGTATTGTATGTATGCTCATCGATCTCTAGTATTTCTACGGTTGATACTTTATCGTAATTAAACTTCCGTCCATAATCTATAGCTGTACGTTTTACAATCGTCCGCACCCATCCTCCAAAGTTTTGAGCCTTATACTTAGCGATCGTATTGATTACTTTTAGAAAAGCGGTATTGATAATCTCATGGGCATCTTCTTGTGATGAACCATATCTAAGAGCAGTGGGATACATAATCGGGAAGAAATGTTTATAGAATCTTTCCTGAGCCTCACGACTTTGGTTTTGTAATCCAGTGACTATTTCATTCTCTATATTCACCCTTGTAGGAATCTCTACTTTTTTTAAAAAAACCGACTCTGTCAAATTTACACTTAATAACATAGAATTATTTTAAGTATATACTATTTTATAAATCTGAATTTAAATGATAAATCCACTCCACCTATAGTTCCATTTGAAATAGATTGTACCTCCCCTCTTTCGCCTTGATACTCATATTCTGTTTCAATCATTGCCAGGTTTTTAATACCCTGATGACGCATATATCCCAATGAGCACGATATTCTTTTAGAAACATTGAGCTCTAAAGCTAATCCCAATAGTATAAAATCTAGTCGTCCACCATTCAGTGCTGTTAACTTAGTAGAGGTGTATAAATCTGCGTTCGTAGTAGTACCTACGGAGGTTTCATTATTTTCAGACAAGCCATGCCAGCCAGCTACATATCCTATTTTGGGTTTGACAAATAAACGTCGAGGTATGAGAGATAGGGAATTAAGAACACTGAAGGAGACCGTCCTAATGTCAGTTACGCCATAAACACTTGTTATTTCATTCTCTCCAAAAGAATTAGATATAGTCGATCTTCTATTTAAATAGGCCAATTCAAAACCGATCGCTTCATTTAACTGATATCCTGCCAATAGTCCCAATTCCATAGTGACTACATATCCTTCTTTAAATAATGGATTTTGCTCGACACTAGAATAATCTCTAGAACTGAACGACAGGATGGACGCATATAAGTGCGGTTTATATGGGACTTCCATTTGCTTTTGAGCAATTCCCATTTGGCACAAGCCTAAAAAAAAGAAAAAGAGTGCCCCCAATCTATGTTTGAATAATGTGTTCATATTCATGTTGTATGCTTTGATTTTACAATAAATCTATTGTTTCTATTATGCTTATCGCAAAATGAGCTTAAAAGGTTGGGGCAATTTATAAATAGATGATATTTTCGGCTTAAGTAATTGATAATCAATCGAAAATAAAAAAAGAAATCATGAAATTTACATGTCAGGTAGATATCAATCTAAGCAGAGATGAGGCAGTCTCCCTATTTAACGATCCTGCCCATATGAAGTACTGGCAAGATGGTTATGTAGACTTTCAGCTAATATCAGGCGAGGAAGGAGCAGTAGGATCGCAGTCTCTCATAAAGTACAATCAAAATGGTCGAAAAATGGAATTAACAGAAACCTTAGAGGTTTATAATCTCCCTTATGAAATGGCAGGCTTTTATGAGCATGAAATGATGGATAATAGAATGCAAAATCTATTTACT
>CALDEN010000115.1 GCA_937942405.1 uncultured Saprospiraceae bacterium | reverse complement strand
TGAACGCAGAGAAATATCTTCAGCCTACGAAGCAAGGAATGTCCTTTTAAGGAAAAGCTAAGGGGTATGAATTGAACAATAAACACTTGCCCTTTGATCCCTTACACCTATAAACCATATAAGTTACCAGCTTATTAACTCAATTAACTTATTCAACTAATAACTCTTTGAACCTTTTAACCCTTGGGCCTTTAGTTATTCAAACCTGAAGATCTCTCTTTCCGCTACGCTACTATCGAGATTAAAAAAACAAATAGGACGGAGCTAGACTTTGAGTCAATAGATGATCCACATTTTTTTCATATTGAACGCAGAGAAATATCTTCAGCCAACGGAGCAAGAAATAGTACTTCCAGAAAAATCTAAAGAGTATAATTTTTTTTTAGTTTACCTCTAAACCTCTAAACCTCTAAACCTCTAAACCTCTAAACCTCTAAACCTCTAAACCTCTAAACCTCTAAACCTCTAAACCTTCTATCCTTTCAGAGCCCTCAGTGCCTCTTCTCCCTTTATGAAGTCAGATTTGAGATTTACACTATTTTGATAATCTGCTTTGGCTGCAGCCAAATTCTTATTTATCTCATGTACGATACCTCGATAGTAAAAGCCCAAATGATAGGTAGGATGCTGTTTACACAAAATATTGAACTCTTCGTAGGCACGATCATAATCTTCTTTTTCCAAAAAGAGGACACCCTTATTTAAGTGAGCATCTTGATACTCTATATCGATCGCCAGGATCTGATCATAGATTTTGATGGCTTCATCTACTTTCCCATGATTTTGGAGATAATAGGCTTTACTGTGCAGAGCGGTTATGTTTTCAGGATCTACCTCTACCGCATTATTATAAAAATCGAGAGCTCTAGTATCTTTCTTTTCTTCATATAATGCACCGAGTAATAGCCATCCGTCGATGAGTTCTGGATCATTTTCGACAGCAGTCTGGAAACTATTGATTGCTTTATCCATGTCGCCGAGTTCTTTAAAGTTCATCCCCAGCATAAAGTAGGCTTCTGCATTTTGAGGATCATATTTAAGTATATTATTTATCGTCGTGATGGAATTATCGTATTGCTGGAGGATCAGTTCCAGTTCGCATAATTTGAGGAGTGATGGAGTCCGATTAGGGTATAGATCGACGACTGCATTCATAGCTCTGAGAGCCTTATTGGATTTATTGTAATCTAGAAATATGTCCGATACCAGATGGAAGTAGTCGGCATTGGTAGAATCGATCTGCATCGCTTGATTCATGTCTTGGATGGCTTGATCGTAATTTTCTACTTCATAGAGATATTTTGCTCGGACGTAATAGTTGTTGGGATCATTGGGTTTATCCTTTATATCCATGGTCATCTGGTCGAGAATACTATCTCCCGTTAATGGATTGGTCTGTGTAGCAGTTTTATCTGATTTACATGATAAAAGCAATAATAAAGAGGCTATAAATAATCCACTAAAAAGTCGCATCTGATATTTTTTTTGTAAAGCTAATAAGATGATTGCTTAAATGATGTGTCGGTCGATATCAAAGGCCATCTAAAATGAATGTAAACATAGAAACGTATGGTCTTCTTTGGTATCATTACTTCATATATCTACAAAAAAAAAGGTGATACACTTTAGCATCACCCCTACAAATAGTTTGTATATAAGCTAATTCTTATTTATTTCAGAAGATATTCTTTATCCTCTACCATCTTACGCATATTGATGAGGGCATATCTCATTCTACCCAGAGCTGTGTTTATACTCACTCTAGTCAGTTGAGAGATTTCTTTAAAACTCATGTCTGCATAATGTCTCAGAATCACCACTTCTCTTTGTTCTGGAGGTAACTGATCTACGAGTTCTTTGATTTTACGATGAGACTGATCCTTGATCATAATGGTTTCTGCATTATCATCTTTGTTTTCGAGTACATCGAATATGTCGAAGGTCTCAGTAGCATTGACTTTAGTCCGTCTTTTATTCTTTCTAAAGTTATCTACACACATATTGTAGGAGATACGCATCGCCCACTGCACAAACTTGCCTTCGTGATTATAATTCCCTTTTCTTAAAGTCTTGATGATTTTTATAAATACATCCTGGAAGATATCATCAGCCTTATCTCTGTCTTTGACAAATAGATAGATAGACGTATAGATTTTGTCTCTATGTCTGGTCAAAAGCACTTCAAATGCTTTTTCATTCCCTGCTAAATATTCTCGGATTAACTCTTGGTCGGTGAGATTCAGTACACTCATAGCTTTCTACTTTAAAAGTTAAAAAAATCATTTTTAATTTAAGTGTAGAGCTATTTCCGTATACGCTAAGAGTTTATTTTTAGATTAATAAGAACTGCTAAATTATGTCCTTTTTATGGAAAAGTAAAGGCTAGGCATAAATTTAATTACTAGAGGAGCCATTAAAGCCTTGATTACAAGCTCGTATTTTAGCATAATTGCAGAATTATATTTCATGAAACAGTCGATACACCTATAGATCGTAAGGGAGATTGCTAATAATGAGAAGGGAATCAAATTTTGATTTTGCAAGATGCATATCTTAAAAAAGGATAAATAAATTTTAGAACACAATAATTATAAGCTCTATAATATGACATACGCATATTTAGTCGCAATTTTGGGTTTTATAAATAAATAGAAAGATATGCTTCAGGTAAATTTTATACGAGAACAGAAGGACACCATCATTACAGGTCTTAAGAAGAGAGGATGGTCCGATGAGAAGATGAGCATACTCGATCAGATTATACAAGCTGATGATAGACGTAAGGCCTTACAAACAGAGCAGGATGTACTACTTTCTAAGATTAACCAACATTCTAAATCTATCGGTGATCTTTTTAAGTCAGGAAAGCAGGCTGAGGCCAATGTCTTAAAAGAGGAGGTAGCCACCTTTAAAGCAAAGGCTCAAACCTTAGATGAAGATTTTAAAAGTACCAAAGCAGAGCTCGAAAATCTCTTATTCCAAGTGCCCAACGTGCCCAATGATCTAGTACCTGCTGGAACGACTGATGAGGACAACGAGGTATTTAAAGATCTAGAAGGAGAGCTTCCAGATCTCGGTGCAGAGGCTCAGCCACATTGGGAGCTAGCGAGTAAGTATCAGCTCATCGATTTTGCCAAAGGCGTACAGATTACGGGGGCTGGCTTTCCCGTCTATATGGGCAAAGGAGCAAGACTTCAAAGAGCATTGGTTCAGTTTTTTCTGAACGAGGCCAATGATGCAGGTTACCTAGAGCTTAATACTCCCTTTGTAGTAAACGAGGAGTCTGCGAGAGGAACGGGACAGTTACCAGATAAAGAGGGACAGATGTATCATGCTGAGGTAGATAACTTTTATCTTATCCCTACAGCAGAGGTACCTGTGACTAATATGCATCGCGATGAGATTTTGGCGGAAGCCGACTTACCTAAAAAATATACAGCCTTCTCTCCATGTTTTAGAAGAGAGGCAGGATCATATGGAGCTGACGTTAAAGGGCTCAACAGATTGCACCAGTTCGAAAAAGTAGAGATCGTACAGATGGTGCATCCGAGTACATCGTATGAGGTACTCGACAAAATGATCGGACATGTAGAAGGATTACTCCAAAAACTGGAACTGCCATACCGTATTTTGCGTTTATGTGGTGGAGACTTAGGGTTTACTTCTGCATTGACCTATGATTTTGAAGTATATTCTGGAGCTCAGAAGAGATGGCTAGAAGTCAGTTCTGTCTCTAATTTTGAAACCTTTCAGAGTAATCGATTAAAGATGCGATATAAAGGGGAGGACGGTAAAAAACACCTCGTCCATACCTTAAACGGGAGTGCACTAGCCCTTCCGAGGATCATGGCATCTCTACTCGAAAATAACCAAACGAGTGGCGGAATCGTCATACCTGAGGTCTTAAGAAAGTATACGGGTTTCGATATAATCAATTAAGATTTTTAAAAAAGCAAAAAATACAATAGCTATGATGTTTTATTATGTAATAGTTGGATTCTTTACACTAGTCGGATTTCTGATCAGTTCTAGATTGAAGAGTAAGTTCAAAAAATACAGTCAGATGCCGACATCCAGCGGCAAGACGGGGGCAGAGATCGCTCAAGAGATGCTCAGCTTTTATGGGGTACACGATGTAAAAATTACTCAGGGCCAAGGGATGCTCACAGATCACTATAATCCTTCGTCCAAGACAGTCAGTTTATCTCCTGATGTTTTTAATGGTCGTCATGTATCTGCGGCAGCGGTTGCGGCACATGAGTGTGGACATGCTGTACAGCATGCAGAGGCATATAGTATGCTCACGATGAGATCTAAGCTGGTCCCAGCAGTACAAGTATCTACTAAGGTACAGCAGTTTCTATTTATGGGCTTTATGTTCGGTATGGGAGCGATGGGAGCTGGAGTAGGTCAGTTATTTATGGTCGCACTTACGGTGACCTTTGGAGTAGCTGCATTATTTAGTTTAGTTACGCTACCGGTAGAGTTCGATGCGAGTAGGAGAGCACTGGCATGGTTAGATGAGACAGGATCTACACAAGGTGCCGAATATGAAGGAGCCAAGGACGCTTTATGGTGGGCTGCAATGACTTATGTATCTGCTGCCTTGTCTGCTTTAGTAATGTTTCTTTTCTTTGCATTACAAATGTTAGGAAGAGACTAGTCGTCTGATCAGAACAAAGAATACAGGAATATATAAATTTAATCTAATGAGTGACACGATAGAAAGTACGATACACACAGGGAAAACGACCTTGGCAAATGCATTAACACATCTCGCAGAAGAGTTGCAAAAAATACGAGCAGGAAAAGCATCACCGGCGATGCTCAGCTCTATAAAAGTGGATTACTATGGTACACCGACTCCATTACAGCAAGTAGCCAATGTATCTGCTGCGGATTCTCGTACATTGAGTATCCAGCCATGGGAAAAGCCGATGTTAGCGGCCATAGAGCGAGCTATTTTTGAAGCTAATCTAGGGCTTACGCCAATGAATGATGGAGAGTTTGTACGTATAAACATTCCACCGTTGACTCAGGAGCGGAGAGTGGAACTTGTAAAGCAGACCAAAGGTCTAGGAGAGGCGACAAAAATAAGCTTCCGTACGGCACGTCAAAAAATGATGGATTTTGTAAAAAAAGAAGTCAAAGATGGATATCCAGAAGATGAGGGAAAAAAGAGAGAGACAGAGATAGATGGTATGGTAAAAACAGCAAATACCAAACTAGAAGAGCTCCTAGTCATTAAGGAAAAGGAAATCATGAAAGTATAATCTTTCGATATTTCAGAAATTCAAAAGGACCAATAATTATTTAATTATTGGTCCTTTTTTTATTCGTGATTTTAAGGATCATAGGATCAAGCGAATAAGAAACACTTGCATTTTTAAATTAACGCATTTCCAAATTAGTGAAGGGTTTAATAGATTCATCGTCCAAAGATCAAGGGTGTTTAGAATTAAAGTTTTGACTTAATTGGACACCCGTCCCGATTCATCCTCTATACCACTTTTACGTTTGGCAGATTTGACATTATTGTTTCCAAACTGATAATTGAGATTGATGCTTAATCGACGACTGTCCCAGTCTCCGTTTCCAGTAGTAACGAGTCCGTTAAACTCAGATCCTCCACTC
>CALDEN010000114.1 GCA_937942405.1 uncultured Saprospiraceae bacterium | reverse complement strand
ATGGTGTACAGATACGTAGAGATCATTGAGGATCCATATTTTTTTCATTCCTACTGAACTGAACGAAGGGTAGAGCTGTGTAAAACCCATAAGGTCTCCTTCTGTATTTTCGGCAATAAAAATTACACTGTCTTGTTCCCGTAATCGATCAGAGATAAATTTTTTGGCTGCAGCCAAATCAGAATCCTGTTTATAAAACACACGATAGCCATCAAAGAGTACAGCGAGAGCATCCAGATCGCTCGAGGTGGCTTGTCTAATGGTCATGACTCTGTTCTTTTACTTCGTTTAATTCTCTTTCGAGGGAGCGTATCCTATTCTTTAGATCTTCGATTTCTGAGTCTTTATTTTTAAGTTTGTCTTTGAGTACTTCGTCATCATTTATGCCGAATCGATCTTTGCTGATATAAGGCTTGTCCTCATTTTGTGTGTTTTGAGGAGTCCATAGGTGCTCAAATTTTTCCAGTGGGTTTTCGCCATGATAGATGCTCACACCGAGGTATACCAGTGGTAAAAAAAAGATCAAAAAGATGACCAACCTTGCAAAACCTGTTAATTTATATTTTTTCTTCATCGGATTCTAGTGTGTTAAAGCATAACAAGACTATAAATATAAAACGGCTGGAAGAACTTTGCTTTATATTTGAATCATGAGACAAATTTTTGGCTTTTGTATGGTTCTGTTTTTTCTCTTTTCATGTGGTGGTGAGGAAGAGCTTGTATCTGGTATTCCTGCAAATCTGGGAGATCACATAACCGTCATATCGGATTTTTCTCAACGGACGGGAGATGCAGATGCAGGGAAGGAATATCTACTTACAGGAGATTACATAAAGAGTGGAGTACCTAGATCGACCTTTGATAACACAATAGCATTGACCACTAATGCTCAGAATGTACTCAATAGATCAGGAATCAACGAAGATGTTTATTTTGAATACACGGCACTCATGCATCCCAATGGGGTAGAAGTAGTTTCTCCCAATTGTTTTCAGTGTCATGGAGGATATGTAGATGGAGACTTCATATTGGGTTTAGGAAATAGTCTGCAGGACTTTACGGCGGATCAGTCGGGTTTTGGAACCTTGCTAGATGGTATCGTGGAGAGTAATTATGGTATACCATCTCTAGAGTGGGATGCTTATTATCCTTTTAGTAGAAGTGTTGCCACTACTGGTAGTCAGCTAATTACCGAGTCGGTAGGGGCCAATCCGGCAGATAAACTGGCACTCGTGCTGGCTGCTCATAGAGACAAAGATGACCTCACGTGGAGGGATGTCCCAGGTATCAGTATTCCAGATGAAGTGGTGCCAGCAGATGTACCTGCATGGTGGTTGCTCAAGAAAAAATCAGTCATGTTTTCTACAGGTATAGGGAGAGGCGACTTTGCCAAAATGATGATGGCATCGAGCATACTGACTTTAGAAGATACGACAGAGGCGAGGATCATCGATGATCGTTTTGTAGATGTAAAGGAATTTATAAATTCGATAGAAGCTCCTGCTTATCCTCAAAGTATAGATATCGTACGTGCAGGTCGAGGAGAGGAATTATTTAAAATAAACTGTGCGGCATGTCATGGTACGTATGGGGATGATGCATCTTATCAGACGATTCTTGTAGATCATGAGATTCTAGGTACAGATCCTTTACTCGCCAATAGTAATTATGCCTACGACGAGTTTGAAGAGTGGTTTAATACTTCGTGGTTTGGGACGGATCGATATGCAGCTGCGATCGTTCCTGGTGATGGCTATATCGCTCAGCCATTGGACGGGGTCTGGGCGACTGCTCCCTATTTTCATAATGGTTCTGTACCGACACTAGAAGATGTCTTAAATAGTTGGGCAAGGCCTACTTACTGGAGTGTGACTGGAAGTCAAAATAATTATGACCACAGTAAAGCTGGTCTCGATTACACTACGCAGGAGAGCAAGATCAATAAGTTTACCTATGATACTACACTGCCAGGTTATGGCAATATGGGCCATGAATTTGGTGATCACTTGTCAGATACGCAGCGTCTAGATCTTATCGAGTATCTGAAGTCTTTGTAGGGTTCTGGGGTAACACATTAATATCCAAACTACCCCTAGCTACAATTACTCATCTCAAGATCTGAGTATCTAACTCAAAAAATGCAATAATCTCATAAAGATTAACTTGTGTGAGGGAAGTTCGTTAAAGTGTCTTCTTACTATATAGCATCTAATAGAAAATATAGATTACTGATCGAGGAGGCTGCGTTAAATATCGATTTATTAAAGGTCAAGGACCATACTCAAGTAGGCATCTTTGCTAGATGCGTAACGTACTGGGTATATGGTGTGGTGATTAGTTATGTAAAGAATGAAGAGGATGCAGAAGAGATCATTCAAGATATCCTGATGGCTGGCTTAGATGGATTACGGAATTTTGAAAAGCGATCAAGTTTAAAGACATGGATTTATAGTATTGCCATAAATAAGTCAAAGGATTTTCTGAAATATAAGAATCGACACAAGCGGTACCATAAGAAGATACAAACAGATACAGAGGGTAATGATTTATTACTTAATAATGTCCGATCAGTAGAGCAAAATCCGATGCAAGTAATGGAACGTAGAGAGATGTTACAAGCTCTACTTTCTAAAATTAATGAATTGCCAGATAATCAGCGGAAAGCCATTATTATGAATAAATTAGAACACTTAAGTGTACAGGAAATAGCGGATAAGATGGGAGTAACATATAAGTCAGTAGAGAGTCTACTCTCTAGGGCAAAGACGACATTGAAGAAAAAAATAGATTTCAATCATTTTAAATAAAGCTTGATATATGGAAAACAAGTATAACATGGATGATCTTTTTAAGGAACTAGATCTCAACTTAAAGAAGCGACCTTCTGATGAGCTGCTCCATCGAATTGAACAATTTGCCAATAGGCAAGTAAAAGAAATAGAGAAATTTACCATAGGTCAAATACTTTCTATCGCAGCCTCGTTCTTGTTATTGGCACTAGTCAATTTTAGTATCTTGAAAACTGAACTTGTAAACGAGACCTCAGTAGAAGAGCAGATGGTAAGCTATGATTTTATACCAGTAAACTCATTGTATAATGAATAAAAACACCATTCTCATATCATCACTTATAGCTATGGTAGTGCTTAATGTAGGCTTGCTTGCTTTTATGTTTTTTAGAGGGTCACATAAACCTCCTCAAAATAGAATGTCTAAGGAAAAAGCTGGAGAGATTATTCAAAAGGAATTTGGGTTTAATGATGTTGAGATGCTGGAATTTGATAAAAGTAGAGAACAGCATTTTCGCTCGATCGAGGATCTAAATCAGCAGATTCAAAAGTCAAGTATCGCATATTATCAAATGGAGGAGAATCAGCCTGCTAAGGATAGTCTACTGCAAGTCGTAACTGATCTAAGTACTTCTTTTTATCGCATTAATGATGAGCACATACAGCAGATGCGTAATTTATGTGCTCCTGATAAAAAAGATGCATTAGAACGATTTATCGAAGCTCGAGTAAA
>CALDEN010000113.1 GCA_937942405.1 uncultured Saprospiraceae bacterium | reverse complement strand
AGTTCTAAAGCGACAATACTATCGCAGCCATTTTGGTTTTCTAATGTATCGAGGTATGTTCCTGATTCTGTGAGTTGTACTTCTCCCAAGGTATAAGATTCGCCTTGACAGATTGTAATACTCGGAGTGGAGTTAAATTCTGGCAGTACATATTCAAAAGCAGCAGATACTCTGCAAGAGCTGCCATTCAAGATGCTTACTTGATAAGATCCCTCTCCATAATTTTGGCTTAAAGTCGACGTGTTTTCTCCTACGAGTGCTACACCTGATAGATACCATTGATAGTCAAAGTCCGGGTTGTAAGGAATGGAAAAACGATAGTCAGGACTGCACGGATGATTGATCTCTGAGATCTGTAAATCAAAAGATTCGATATTGGCAAGGAGTAAATTATCAAAGAAATAGTAGATACTAATCGGTGTCGATACTGGATTGCAATCTGGACCGATAGCTATGGCGTATATGTCTTCTGTGACGACGGTTTCTATAGAGGTGTTTACCCATTTATTGCCATTGCCTCCATCGACTCGTACCTCACCTAACTTTATCCAGTCAGGACTATTTGTCGGACAGCCAAATGCCTCATCATCTATACCGAAAGGTAGATTATCACAGCTACTGGTTCCGAAAAAAGAAATATCGATTGGAGGAGATTTATCGGCATCTACAAAACCCACATCGAACTGGAAGCGGTACGAGGAGTCTTTGAGCAGCGGACTGATCAGGCATGCTCCGGCATACTCCTTCCAGTAGGGTTCAGCGTCGTTATTATTGCGTACTCTACCATCACGGAAACCCATTATGCCATCTCCATCCGGGAAAGGTTGCGGTGGAGGGAAATCATCCCAGCCGCCATAGCCGCAGTTATGTATGTAGTCTGTGGTGGGTTCTGAGGCTTGTATCCATTGTGAGGCACAGTCTAGCTCGCTGCGATCCAGAGGACAGCAGTCCATATCTTCAAAAGAGGGGTTAGGGATGACAGATACGGGGGCTATCAGCTCACAGTCACAATCATCATCATTTAGATCTATCAGCGTATCGTTATCATCATCTATTCCATTATCGCAAATTTCTACCTGCCCTAGTAGACTACAGGGTAGTAGGAAGAATAAGAAAACAACACATTTATAGTTTACCATAAAAGCTTTGAGTCTTTAGATCTAGTCTCGCTTTTTAAAAATACGAAAATATCGACGTTCTTGCCCGAGTGATGTATGTACTTATTCTACGATCTCATAGTCGATATTTAGTTTTCTGAGGGCTCTCAGGGCCGAGCTGGAATTACCGCCATCTATCTCTATGTCTACAGGATCACCCTCTAGGAGTATATCTGTCAGCTCTCTGGCTAGTGAATCATCTATGTTCGTTGAGACCTCACTGATGCATCGGGCGATGGCTCGTTTATCTGGTCTCTGAGCATCACAGGATAGTAGATTTATTTGCATAGGTATATTTTATAGGGACAAGATAATAAGATGTTCTTGAATACGGTGTTTTTCCGCAATGTCATAAGCTTGTATGATTCGATGCTCATATGTGATGAGCTAGAAATAAAAAGGCCCATCAATAAATTGACGGGCCTATATGATTTAAATTTAAATGCTTGTGTTATACCACTGAGACATTCACTGCATTTAAACCTTTTTGTCCTTCCTCAACATCGAAAGAAACTTTGTCTCCTTCATAAATAGAAGTTCCATTTAATCCATTGATATGAACAAACACATCTTTCCCACCATCGTCTGGTGTGATGAATCCAAATCCTTTTCCTTCGTTGAAAAACTTAACTGTACCGTTACTCATTATTAAAATATATAAATATGTAAAGAGTCGAGATATAAACTTAATAACTCTAACTCACTACTCTAACGATGACATTTCAATTATAGTTTCATCAGCTAGAGATGTTTTTTTGGGGTAAAAAATGGCAGATCGTTTATTGCCAACTATAATTGGCTATCGGAGTATAGGCGGCCCGATGGCTATGCGATACCTGTTTTGACGGTATTATGTATGGATTTTGGGCGATTATTTATTTCATTTATTTTTCAGATTTTGCGATTTATTTTTGAGAATAGAGGACTTAATGCCTGAGAGTAGTAGAATTGCTTGTATAGGGAGAGCTAAGCCTTCAGAATGAGATGAGCTTTATTGGTCTATAGGAAACAAGATCGATAGCTCGCTTTCCGTGAAATCCAGTTCGATTCCAAAATCTTTTTTAAGGGTGTCTAACCAGTCTTGTCCATGGTCTACTTGTTTTTTGTCGATTACTTTTATCCCTTTACGGATGGACATTTTGGTGTTGAATAGGCCTATTCTTCCGTCTGTGGTATTGCGTCCTACAAACTTGTGATAGTAAAAATGAGAGTTGATATTGGTGGACATGTAGTAGTTAGCGATGGAGATGTCCTCGTCGCTTATGCTTAGGATCTCAAAACTATACTGTTTAGTCCAGCCTTTGTCAGTAGCTCGCTCTATCATATATTGATGCTCGGAGAGTGGAGTGATGCGTACCATGCCATCACTGTCTTTTACTGGTGTATGGATGTCTATATCTAGCGGAATGCGAGTAATCAGTCCTCCAAAGCCTACATCGGTGATATATGTTTTTCCTTCTATTTTTACCAGATGAGCGAGGTGATTTCGAGGAGGTAAGTTTTTGGGATTACTGATCCATACTCTTCCTAGGACTGCCTGAGGCATGAAACCCACCGATCGTAACAGTTCCGCATATAGGCTATTGAGCTCAAAACAGTATCCGCCACGTTTTTTTGTGATGATTTTGGTATATAGATGAGGGAAGTCTAGTTCTATTTTCCTGCCGACGATGATATCTAGATTTTCGAACGGGATGTTTTTCATATGATGCTCTTGCAACTGAGACAGATCGGCTAAAGTGGGATCGCACTTGTCTAGATTGATCCTTTTTAGATATTGATTTTTTTCTAGCTCGTTCATTTTATGGTCAGATTAGCTGCATTGCGATAGGCATGAGGTACACGTGTTTTTAGATTTTGGCTTTAAGCCAAAATCAAATAGGGATGCGATTCTGGAATGGAAACCCTCACAATATAAGAAAGACACACTAGACTGATGATGGATGACTCGTCAGTTGCTCGATGGTATACTGCAGTCTACCCACCATCAGTCTATGTCCTAGTGTCTCTGTTTTAGCTATCAGCGGAGAGTAAAGTGTCTCTCGTGTTTTTCTGTACGGTAATCGCTCCGAACAGTGCTAGTAAAAAGGAGAAGGCATAAAATCCTTTTTCGCTAGGTAGGA
>CALDEN010000112.1 GCA_937942405.1 uncultured Saprospiraceae bacterium | reverse complement strand
GGTGAGATCATCACTCCGAGTACAGAAGGAACCATTCTAAAAGGAATTACTAGAAATAGTGCGATAACGATGCTTAGAGATGCAGGGCATACGGTTACTGAGCGTAATATAGATATTCAAGAGATTGTCGATGCTTACGAGGCAGGAAGCCTTACAGAGACATTTGGAACAGGTACAGCTGCAGTCGTTTCTAAGGTGCAGAAGATATCTCATAAAGGTATAGAGTTGAATCTGGATCAGTCCAAAACGGTGATTGCAGATAAGGTAAAAGGCTTGATAGACGGGTTGCGATATGGAGATGTAGAAGATAAGTGGGGATGGGTCGTTCCAGTCAAAGGAGTATCTGTGGAAGCCTAAAGAATTTAATTTTAAAATATAGTAGATAATAAAAAAAGCCCGATGCAAAAACATCGGGCTTTTTTTATGTTATAAGGTGTTCAATTTACTAGTTAGCAAACTGATCGTATGTCAGTGTTAAGTGAATCATACGGCCGATGAATGGACCACCGTAGTTTGTTCTGTATTCGTTTTTCAGAATATTACTTACTCCCAGCTTAACAGTCGATTTATAATCTGTCAATTTATAACCTACCTGTGCATCTAAAGTAGCAAATGCAGGCATCGTTCCTTCTCCGAACGAGCTACTGAAGTAATGCTCATTCTGCCATCTGAAGTTTACACCAGCAGACATTGTTTTCCATAGTTTACGATTGGTAATACCGACATTGATTTTACTTGTCGGAGTATTGAAACTAGGATCATATTGCTCAAAACCTTCAGGCAATGCATCTGGAAGAGCAAAATCATTAAAGGTATAATTACCTGCTAATCTCCAATTTTTACTGTTTCCTAGTAGATATTCAGCACTCGTAGAGAATCCATAAGAGGTGATCTCTACAGGAGCATTAAAGTATGGTCTGAACGTAGTACCTGCATCGATTATATTACCTCTGTGGCTAGTAGCTTCTTTACTTACCACATTGTTTTGAGTAATAAAGTCATTGTAGATATTGTAGTATGCACTTACATCTAAGAATAGTTTTCTATTCGATATTCCTTTATAACCGATTTCAAATGTTTGTAGTTTTTCAGGAGTTACGTAATCTAGATATTGAGTTTTTAAATCAGCAGGGTCTCCACTACCTAAGAATTCTACCCAAGATGCTTCTGACCATGCACCACCTTCATATATTCCGTAACGCTCTGCATTCTGTCTAGTTCCTCCGAGTAGGATATTAGAAGTAGGGAAGTAGATGTATTGACCTTGAGTCGTCGGATTTCTAAATCCAGTTTGATATGACGCTCTTAGATTGTGATTTTTCTTCTCACCTGCAGAGTATACAAATGCTAATCGAGGACTTACCTGTCCATCAAAGTTTTCATTCTTGTCATATCGGAGCGATCCTTTTATTTTTAATCGGTCATCTAGAATAGACTTAGATGCTTGTAGATATAATCCAAATTCTCCGATCTCTATACGTTCGTTTGTACCAGTTCCTTCAGGATCTTCGTTAAACACAGTACCATCTGTAAATAGGCTTAATTTTCTGTAATTACCTCCGACCTGAAGTCCGAGAGCATCGCTCACAAGAGAAGATAAGTCATACTGACCTTCCACATGATCCATATACGAATCATCAATAAAACTAGCTCCACCTTGCTGGAATAATCCAGTACGTACTTGGTCTACGGCAGCTAATCCAGCGGCAGAGTTTTGTCCATTTTCAAATCTCGCTTGACCAGAAAATCCTCCTAAAACAAGCTGAGCATCAGCCATAGACATTCCACCAGCAAGAAGATTCCCAATAAATAGTTGCTGAATACTCGGATTAAGAGAGGCCAAGCCACCATTATCCGCAAACTGTCGAGCAAGATCTGTATTTCCTGTAAATGAAGGTCCTAGTAATGATTCAAAACTACCTCCATAAGCAGCTACAAATGAAGGTACCCATCCAGCGGTAACTTCAGCACCAGTACTTAGCGTAACCGTATTTACAGAAGGAAAGAGTGCCTCACTTCCGAAAGCTCCAAGAGCAGTCATATTATAAGAACGTCCAGCATCTGTCTGCGAGCGGTACGCTCTTATGTTCCACTTGTCAGAGTTTAATTCTAGTTTAGTAAAAGTCTGTACGAGGTCTCTGAGTGCATATCTTTCTGATCCTTGGTATACAGATGATCCGGAACCCCATTGATAACTTACGTTGGCCTCGAGGTTGTCAGTTATTCGATAATGTAAAGCAGCATTGGCTTTATAACTTTCAGCATTCCTATTATCTAGGATATCGCCCTCTTTCCATCCCGTTCTTTTAATTGCAAATGGTAAACCAGTTAAAACACCTCCGATAAGTACTTCATCTCCATATAAATTAATGCCATCAAAAGCAGGATCTCCAGGTGATAGATCGCCTAAGATATCAGGTGATCGTTGACTCGTATAATCATCCGCTTGCCAGTCTTGTGCTTGTAAAGCAGATAGATTTATTTTAAACGCAACTTTGTCGTTAAAGGCTTTGGCATATCTCACAGAAGCACCGAATAGTGGATCTACCGATCTTCCGTCTGTTATACCCGTTTTTACTTGAGCACTTAAACCTTGATAGTTAAATGGGTCTTTACTCGTCATCAATAAGATTCCGTTAAATGCATTAGGTCCGTATAAGGCTGATGATGCACCAGGTATCAATTCTACATTTTTGATGTCTAAGTCTGGAATTCCGACGATACTTCCTGTAGGGAAATTTAGTAATGGGGCAGCGTTATCTATACCGTCCTGTAATTGTACAAAACGCGTGTTTCCATGAGCCGCAAATCCTCTAGCGTTTACCGAACTGAACGTTACTGATGCCTGAGTATGATGTACTCCTTTAAGTTTTGTTATCTCATCGTAGTAATCTGCCGATGTGGTCTGTTGTAAAGCCAGCAGATCCAGCTTCTCAATAGTGACTGGCGACTGAAGTATGCTTTCCTCCACTCTAGAAGCCGATACTACGATCTCGTCTGCGATTACAGATTCTGTGTCCATGACGAGGTCCAGTACTTGATTAGGTTCTGTAATGGTTATGGTTTGACTTGCATAACCTACCAGCGAAAAAATAAGATTGAAGGGTAAATCCTTAGAAACATTTAGATCAAAGTTGCCATCGAGGTCTGTAATAGTCCCGGATACTGTTCCTTCGATAAGGATGTTAGCTCCGATTAGCGTTTCGCCACTTTGAGCATCTTTAACGACACCGCTTACTTTGTTTTGAGCATAAGAAAGGGTACCAATACATAGAATAATTAGAATAAATAGTTTTTTCATCTTAAAAATTAAATATTATTTAATTGGTGTTGATAGCAGTAAAAGTATCAAAAATGGAATAGAATTCAAGTATTATTTTGGTTTATCCTCATTTTGCAAAAATTAGATTAATCGTCTGCTAAATAGAGATGTAATTTAAAAGCATCTAGATATCTCATACTCGGATCAGCAGAATGCAAATTTTCAAGTATTCTGCTTTCATTGCGATTATACCATCTTAAAAATAAGTTAGCTATCAGACATTTTTGAAGTAATTCTGCAGTTCGGGATAGTTTAGTACCCCTTATTTTTCCTTGTTTGATCAGGTTTTTTAAATTATCTGTGGCTGTTTCGGCTTTCGCCAAAAAATCTTCCGTTTTAATAAGATCGATATGCTCAGTGGGGTTTTGAATATGTGTTATTTCGATCTCATTATATTCTAGTACTCTAGCAAAAACGAGGTCCTCATATCCGTAACCTTGGATGCTTTCATCGAAGAGGATCTGCAGAAATAGTTCTCGTTGGATGAGGAAATTATTGCTCAGGAAGCTGAGATATGGTTTTTTCTTTCGCTTTTTAAGCGGTAAAGCCTCACGTAATGAGCCGTACTTCCAATGCAAGACTTTTGACTTGGCTCTAGGTTTTGATTTTTTATAGAATCTGCCTCCATAACATACTTCTACATCAGCTTTGATTGCTTTGACATAGTTTTTTATAAAACCGGCATATTTTATCTTGGAGTCACAGTCTAGGAATAGTAAATGATCATATTGAGCCACTTTTGCAAGTTTGTTCCTTATTCTGGATCGGCCATAGTTTTGTGATAATTCGACATAGTTTACGCCTACGAGGTTGAGTATAGGCTGGTTTATGGTTTTAAATTTTGGGCTCGACCCATCATCAAAACATATGATTTCAAACCTGATTTTGGCTTTAGAACAAAGCATTGCTAGTTTTTCTACCAGTGCCGTTACGTCAAAATTGTAAATAGGAATAAGGATCGATATCATGTACGCTAGTGTCTCAGCCGTTCTATGGTTTAAATATATCCATTAATATTCTAAATCAGTCGGATAATAATTCCCATCTGACTCAACTCTCAGGGTTATATTATGTTTTAATCATAACGTACTTTTGTGTTATGACTATGGATGCTAACGTGTTACTAAAGGATAAGAATCTCTCTACTGAATTAAGGAGCATTGCTGATAAAGCTTTGGGCGGAGAGCGGATCTCTGTGGAAGAAGGGGAGCATCTATATACACATGGTAATTTGGCTTATTTGGGCTCATTGGCCAATGCCATACGGGAGCAAAAACATGGAGATCGCACCTATTTTAATCGCAATTTTCATGTAGAACCGACCAATGTGTGTCTGTACACATGTACTTTCTGCTCCTATTCCAGAATGATCAAAAAGAGAACTGATGGATGGGAATATAGTCTAGATGAGATCATGGACATCATCAAAGGCTATGACGGTCAGCCGGTTACCGAAGTGCATCTCGTAGGTGGTGTATTGCCGCAATATGATGTTAAGTTTTACGAAGAGTTATTTAGAGCGATCCGTGAGCATAGACCAGAATTGCATATAAAGGCACTGACTCCGGTTGAGTATCATTATATATTTAAAAAAGAAAAGATCTCCTACCAAGAAGGAATGAAACGTATGGTCGCTGCTGGGCTGGATTCTATGCCTGGAGGTGGAGCAGAAATATTCCATCCAGAAATCCGAGATGAGATCGCTGGTGGCAAATGTAGTGGAGATCAGTGGTTGGATATACACCGTATCTTACATGGATTAGGAAAACGGAGTAATGCTACGATGCTCTATGGACACATCGAAAAGTTCGAACATCGAGTGCATCATATGGAGGAGCTGAGAAAGCTTCAAGATGAGACTGGAGGTTTCCAAACATTCATTCCGCTGAAGTTTAGAAACAAGGGCAATCAGATGTCTCATGTTGCGGAATCGACCGTAATCGAAGACTTAAGAAATTATGCGATATCACGTATCTACTTAGATAACTTCGATCATATAAAAGCCTACTGGCCGATGATCGGTAGGGATACAGCTCAGATGTCACTGGCATTCGGGGTGGATGATCTAGATGGTACGATCGATGATACGACTAAGATCTACTCTATGGCAGGCTCAGAAGAGCAGAATCCTGCATTGTCTACAGAAGATTTGGTAAAAATGATCAGAGCAGTAAACCGTACGGCGATCGAGCGAGACACACTTTATAATGTAGTCAACGATTTCACGGATACTGTATTTGCTGATGACGGCAAGTATAAGGGTTATGTCTCTCTGCCTGTGGTCAATAATTAGATAAGGGACGTCTGCTCAGGAGTTAAAGTCTAGCTCTAGTAGGAAATAAGTTGTTTAGGTTTTATATTTCGAGTAGGTTTATTTTGTTTTTGATGATGTCATTTTTCATTTCGTTTTCTAGTTCGAGGTAGGATTCTTTGGAGGCTGTTTTTGTGATCTCTCCGTTATTTAATAGAAAGATGGTATCGCATGTATCGCTCAATGTCGAAAAGATATGAGAGGCGAGGATGACCGTTTT
>CALDEN010000111.1 GCA_937942405.1 uncultured Saprospiraceae bacterium | reverse complement strand
ATTGATAACTACTTTCATTATTCTATTTAATTTTTAGTGTAAAAACATATTCACAGCCAGGGCAACCATCAAATTCACATGGCTGTGTACTTGGAGCACCATTTAACTTACGTTTTCGATGTCGGATGGTAGTACTCTAGAGGAAGCTATTTTCTCAGATGAATTGGATTCTAGAATTTCTGTTGAATCTGAATTATAAGAAGTTATTAGAGAAAAGAAAAGAAATTTTTCATGTTGTTTGTTTTAATGAATAATAATTGGAATAAGATAAAATATATTTGCCTGAATTGCAATTATACCCACTAAACGCTACAAATTACTAGTCAGCAACAAATCCAGGCTCGTGTACTTCATGTTAAAACGTCGACTCAGATACTCATTAGTCAGGCATCCCTTATAGACGTATACGCCATTACGTATTCCTTTGCTTTTGTACAGTAGGGACTCTATGTTAAGAGAACCTCCAGCTCTGAGGAGTAGGGGAGTCATGATGTTACTTACAGCGATAGATCCAGTGCGAGACACTTTAGATGAAATGTTAGGTACGCAGTAATGGATGACACCGTGCTTGGTAAATGTGGGGTTGTCTAGCGTTCTGATTTCTGAAGTTTCGAATATGCCGCCTTGGTCTATACTGATGTCTACGATGACAGAACCTTCTTTCATTTTGCTGACCATATCCTCTGATACGATGACAGGAGTACGTCCGATACGTGAGTGCATGGCACCGATGACCACATCTGCACTGACGAGCTGATAACCGAGGTAGACCGGGTTGATAACGGAGGTGTGCAACTGACGTCCTACTTGTGATTGTAGTCGCATGAGCTTAGATATATCATTGTCAAATACACGTACCGATGCTCCGAGTCCGAGTGCGGTCTTAGTGGCAAATTCGCCGACTACGCCTGCTCCTAGTATAACTACTTTGGCAGGAGGTATGCCAGAGATCCCTCCTAGCAGGGTGCCACGTCCACCATTGGACTTACTGAGTATTTCTGCAGCAGTAAGGATGGATTCCATTCCTGCGATCTCACTCATGATCCGGACGACTGGAAAAGATCCATCGTCAGACTGGAGGTATTCCATCGCCATGGCGATCACCCTTTTTTGTTTTAATTTTTGAAGATATTCTTCTGACAGACTGGGAAATTGTAATGGGGAGATGAGTATCTGATCAGATTCAAATAGATCGATTTCTTCTATCGTAGGAGGAGCTATTTTCAGGATGACATTGCACTTAAACACTTCGTCTTTGCTATGTACGATTTTGGCTCCAGCCTCGCTATAATCGTGATCACTGAAGTGTGCATTTTTTCCAGCACCCGATTCTATGACTACCTCATGGCCATATCCTACAAGTGTTCTGATCGAGTTAGGTACTAGGGCTACACGATACTCGCAGAGTGCAATCTCTACAGGAACACCTATGGAAATGGATTCTTTTTTTTGGCTCACAGCCAATGTTTCTGTTTGAGTCTCAAACTGACCTTCTGTAAAGAAATCAGAGAATGATATTTTTTTGCCGAAATCGTTCATTTATCCTGAGTCTTATTTAAAGCTTATCGTACGCTTGTCTCCTTCCAATATATGAAATTCTAAGACGTGATGCTCATTAGGGATGATATCTTGGATCAGAGCCGGCCATTCTATAAAACAGTAATGGTTGCTGTATAGATAATCCTCTATACCTATATCCATGGCTTCATCGAGCGTATTCAGTCTATAGAGGTCTATATGGTAGAACTTTTGCTGAGCACCATGATACTCGTTAATAATGGAAAAAGTAGGGCTACTCGCTTCGTCTACACGATCAAAGGTGGATAGAAATCGCTTAGTAAAAGTCGTCTTACCTGCACCTAAATCACCGATAAGTAAGAAAATCCGATGTTTTGCGATGGATTTTATTTCTTTGGCTACAGCCAAAAGCTCCGTTTCTGTATTTAAAGTAAATGTCTTCATTTCAGAGGGTAAATATGGCAATATCTACACTAAATAGGATGCTAAAAACGGCCAAAAAAACAGATATAATCAAGAAGATCTCTGAACAGAAAGAATGTAGACTTAAAAGAAGAAAAAGCCTCATTATAAGCTAGTTATACCTTCGAATTACTCGCTTTTGCGGTGGTTTTTTAGTACCTTTGCAGCCTGAATAGGAAAAGAATTTATGAGCGATAACAAAGGGAATTATAGTGCTAGTAACATTACGGCACTAGAAGGATTAGAAGCTGTAAGAAAACGTCCTGGAATGTATATCGGGTCTACCGATACTAAGGGACTCCATCACCTAGTATGGGAGGTCATCGATAACTCTATCGATGAGCATCTAGCTGGTCACTGTTCTAAGATCGATGTGGTTATCGAAGAGGATAACTCCATCACCGTTCGAGATAATGGTAGAGGTATTCCGACTGGGATGCATGAAAAGTTGCAAAAATCTGCTCTGGAAGTGGTACTTACGGTACTTCATGCCGGTGGTAAATTTGATAAAGACACCTATAAGGTATCTGGTGGTCTCCATGGTGTGGGTGTATCATGTGTAAATGCCTTATCTGGATACTTAAGAGCAGAAGTACATAGAGAGGGAGAGATATTTGTGCAAGAGTTCTCTATCGGTAAGCCCAAAGGAGCTATGGAGATCATCGGTAAGACCGATGTGACAGGTACCTATATTACCTTTAAGCCCGATGCAGATATCTTCGATACACTAGAATATAAATATGATATTCTAGCCAACAGGATTAGAGAAATGTCTTATCTGAACTCAGGTCTGACACTTACCCTGACTGACATGCGAGATGTCACGGATGGAGAAGCACGTATGGAAACTTTCCATTCTGAAGGAGGATTACAGGAGTTTGTTAAGTTTCTAGATGCAGGTAGAACACCGATCATCGATGAGCCGATCGTAGTAAAAGGAAAAGAAGAAAATGTAGAAGTAGAAGTAGCTCTCCAGTATAACACCAGTTATAGCGAGAACATCTACTCATTTGTAAATAATATCAATACGAGAGAAGGTGGTACACACGTAAGTGGGTTTAGACGAGCGGTAAATAGAGAATTCTCAAAGTATGGTCAGGACGGAGGTCACTTCAGTAAATTGAAATTCAGTATTGCCGGAGAGGATTTT
>CALDEN010000110.1 GCA_937942405.1 uncultured Saprospiraceae bacterium | reverse complement strand
CCATGTATTCCTAATTCCCAAGCATTCTTAGGCTTTGCTGAATACTTGTACTGTCCTGTTCTCCATTGTTCGTTTTGATTTGCATCTACTGTCATATCGTCAGAGATATTAGGAGTAGTAAATGCGTCATTGATTACTGTTTCTTCTACTGTCTCCTCGATAACCTCGAGTACCTCTTCTTCTTGTCCAAAAGAAAAGTTTATAAAAACAGTAAAAACAAGCAACAATGAAATTAAATTCTTTGTCATAGGGTAAAATTTAAATTCTCGTAATTCTTAGGTACATTAAAGTTATATACAAAAAGCAACCCAACCAACAGGTTTTCCTGCACTGTGTATATGACGTGAAATATCTCCATAGTAACATATACCACGAATTCTATATACAAATGTAAATATAAGTTAAATATTTAATTTATAATACCCTGATAATGAGTATTAACAATATTTATTTCTCTATCCTTCGCATCATGAATTGATGATACTATCCAAATTAAAACCCCTCTAAATGACGTACATCTGTCATTAAAAAATTGTCTCTAAACGATTTGCTCGAGAGCCCTTGATCAATATCGTAAAATTGGAAAGCTCTTTTATATTTAATACTTTTTGAATTTCTGAAATGTCAGAACATTTATAATGCCCAGCCGGGATCTTCAAGTTCTTAAACTCATCTCCGTAAAAAATAACTTGATTTATATTTTTGCTCAAAGCAAAATCTACCAATGATTGATGTTCTATCTGCGAATCTACACCTAGCTCTTTCATTGAGCCCAAAACTGCAATTTTATCCCCTTTCCTTTGACTAAAATTCTCAATACTTAATCGCATGCTAGAGGGATTGGCATTATATGCATCCAGTATTACTAGATTACTATTGAGTTTTATGTATTGAGATCTATTGTTATTTGGGATATAACTTTCTATTCCATAAATGATATCTAGCCGACTCACTTCAAAATACTCTCCTAAGCATATAGCGGCCTCTATATTTTGGAAATTGTATGAACCAAATAAAAAGGATCGTACTAGATACTCATCCAGTTTAAAAATAATTTGAGGCTGTAATTCTATCGTCTCTCGGATCGCGTATTCGATTCGTTGCACATGCTTAATGGCTGTATTAATAAGTTCATCATCTGTATTTACAAAAAAACCTCCTTTGGACTTAACGATGTAATCATACAATTCTAACTTTCCTTTTTTCACTCCTTCTAAACCACCAAACCCTTCTAAATGAGCTTTCCCGATATTGGTAATGAGGCCATAATTAGGCTTAGCTATTTGAGCAAGCTGCTTAATCTCTCCTTGATGATTTGCCCCCATCTCGATTATCGCTATCTCAGTATCTTGCGGCATTTCTAACAAGGTAAGCGGTACACCGATGTGATTATTAAAATTACCTTGGGTATAATGTACCTTATATTTTTGTTTTAGGACATTGGCGATCAACTCCTTTGTAGTTGTTTTTCCGTTAGATCCTGTCAAGCCTATTACAGGTATATCGAACTGCTCCCGGTGGTAACTTGCAAGATCCTGTAAGGCTGTGAGTACATCTTTCACTAAGAACATTCCTTCTTGCATGTACGCTTCCTCATCTATCACAGCGGCAATAGCACCAGAATTAATGGCATCCGATGCATACTTATTGCCATTGAAGTTTTCTCCCTTGAGGGCAAAGAAAATGGTTCCTTTCTCAATCTTCCTAGTATCTGTAGCTACACCACTAGAGTTTAAAAATATTGAATACAGCTTATCTATCATAGTTCAAAAAAAAATGCCCTTGGTCAAAAGTAACCAAGGGCATTTTTAAAATATATTTTTAAAGATATTTATTTAAATCTTCTTTCCATTTTTTGACCACTCTGCTTGAAGTGATTTCCTCCTGTGTCTTCATTACCTCCAGATCCACCTACTCTGATCATCGCACATCTAAATCCTAGATTTCTATCAGACTTATCCTCGTCTTTGAATCTTCTAGTTCCTGGTGATAACCAGTATAATCTATCAGACCATGATCCTCCTTTAATTACTCTTGCTTTATCACTAATCAGCGTAGTCTCACCGTATCCGTAAAATACATAAGAAGAAGAATCTCCATCAGCATAATTACGTACATCACTTGAACGATAATTTTCTCTATTGATTAAAGTAGAGTCTTCTACAGTTTCATATCTCAATCTACCTAGACTATCTTTTTCAACTGGACGTCCATCTTCATCTAACATAAGTTGCTTAAACTCATTACCTCTAAATGGATTTAAATCATGGTTGTCTGCGTCTCTTAATTCTAACTGAGTCCAAGGTCTATATACATCTTGAGTCCACTCAGATACGTTACCAGCCATATTGTATAAGCCGAAATCATTAGGCATAAATTCTCTTACTGGACCTGGAGTAGAAGCTCTATCGTTCAATGCTCCTGCCATACCCATGTAATCTCCTCTACCTCTTTTAAAGTTAGCTAAGATCTTACCTTGGTACTTATCTCTCTTTTTATACCTAGCCGTATTACCAGCCCATGGGTAGAATTTTCTATCTGTGATATTTTCATCACCACTAGCTGCTTGATTTCCTTTGAGAGATAATGCTGCATATTCCCATTCTGCTTCAGTAGGTAATCTGTAATCAGGTAATAATATACCGTCTTCAAATTTTACAGATCTTTCTCCACCTTCTACAGATTTATCTTCTAGGTTTTTTCTAACATTTCCTTGATACTGTCCAGCCAAGTACGCTTTTGTATTAAAGTTATCAGAATCTACTTGATCAGGATTAGGATTTAATATCCCTTTCTCGATTAAAAGCATCTCATTTACTGCATCACTTCTCCACTTACAGTAATCCTGAGCCTGCAACCAGCTTACTCCTACCACTGGATAGTCATCATAAGACGGGTGTCTTAAGTAAGTCTCTACTAATGGCTCGTTATAAGATAGCTCATCTCTCCATACTAAAGTATCAGGAAGAGCATTTATCCAAACCTCTGGATAGGATGGAAAATCTTTTTTGATGAAGTATAAATATTCTTTGTAATCGATATTTGTTACTTCTGTTTCATCCATGTAGAATGATGATACGGTAACTCTTCTAGGAATATTATTCCATTCGTAAGTTACATCTTGGTCGGTAGCACCCATTGTGAATGTTCCTCCTTCGACTAATACAAGATTAGGTCCGTTTACTTGACCTGCATAATCTTGTTTTTCAAAACCACCCCATTCAGGGTCATTATACTTTAAATTGGTGTTCGACGATCTCATTTCGTTACCACCTTTACTACAGGAATTCATGACTCCAGCGGTTAAGGCCAATAAAAAAGTTAATTGCAAAAATTTTTTCATTGTTTACTCTTTTTGACAAGGATGGCAAATATAAAAAATGTTACCACCAATTATTTATAAAACTGCATCAATTACAAAACACAAATTATACCGAAAATCATCTAAACAGCTTAAGACAATCGTTAAGCTGAGATGGAGGAGGAGTTATGCTCTCAAAATTGATCAAAATACCCAATTCGTGACTACCTCCTGTATTTATACCTAAATCAGAAACAGTAAAATCATAACTGTACCCTATTTTAAATATTCCTGCTCTTACTCCCACTGTGGCTATTATCGCATCGGGATTTGTGAAAGCATGTCTATACCATCCTCCCACGAAAAAAGAACGTACACTTCCGTATGCTCCAACATTTAATTGAGAAAAATCAGCTTGTCTTACGTAAAGGACATTTGGAGTAATAAACGCTCCCTCATCTTTTTTATTGCCACGATCAAAGTTTAATTGCATACCTCCATGCATAGACAGCCTAAATGGTAATCCGACGATATCATTCCCACCATCTAAAAAAGAATTATCCGGATTGGTGATATGATTAAAAGTCATGCCTGCATAAAATAGCGGACTGTATAATAATAAGCCTGTAGATACATCCAAAAATGAATTGGATAAATTGTCTGGTTGTATCTCAGAGGTAGGAAAAGGTATCCCTCCTGGTGACACCACCCCGAACTCTGGATCTACTTGATCCGGAAATGAAAATGTGGCCCAGTCTAATCGTGTCTGTATTGCGGCAGCTTCTAATCCTATTTTTAAATGTAAATCATCGTTTACCTTCAATTTATAGGAATATAATCCACTGATTTTTATCGTCTTAATTGCTCCATTTCCAGCATTATCGCTCAAAATATTTAAGCCTACACCTGAATTGTATCGATCCAAAAATTGATCATATGATGCTGCGTAGGTCTGATATGTATTACTGACTCCTGGCCACTGATTTCTATAATTAAGGGCTATAGTCGGTGTGTAAGAATTACCAGCAAAAGCAGGGTTCAACTCTAAAGGAGCGTTGTAAAATTGAGTAAAAACAGGGTCTTGTGCAGAAAGTGATAACGCAAAAAATATTGGGCTTAAAGCCAAAATCATTTTTATTGCACCTGATGTCCAAAACTTATTATTATTCCGCAACAAAGACATTTTTATTTCATTTATTGTGTTCATGCAATAGCTTAAACGTTAATATCGTTTACTTTATGCAATATTAGTGCAACTATTTAGAATTTCTACCATGACTAACAAAAACCAACTATTATCTTTTTTATTCTTTCTGTGCACCATAATCAGTACGTATGGTATATCTCAAAGTTCGATCGTAATTAATATAGACT
>CALDEN010000109.1 GCA_937942405.1 uncultured Saprospiraceae bacterium | reverse complement strand
CGGTCGGCTATTAAGACGGGAATGAATTATGCTTATCGGCACGGACATATGGATATCTTTGACGGAAAGCTCATCTTTCTATCCGGATCCCCAAAGCTAGATACGACAGGTAATATACCGATCGGTCGATTATCAGGAATCGTCAATCATGAAATACCTAGATTCTTACGTCCATTACAAGTACCTAGTTATAAGACCAATGCGATCGCAGACTGGAATCTCAAAATAGAAAAAATCGCCCTAGAAACCCATAAGCTAGATCTGAGAATGATCGGAGGCATCCCTCCATGGATCGTAATGTATCTAGAAAAACTACTGGAAGTAACAGGCAAAAAAATAATCGCTGATGTATTTCCTAACTTAAAAATGGTGATTCATGGAGGTGTAAGCTACCAGCCTTATAAGCCTATACTGGATAAGCTCATAGGCAAAAAAGTGGATTATGTAGAGACCTATCCATCGACGGAAGGCTACATTGCTTTCCAAGATGAAAAAGATGATGATGGTTTACTTCTCAGTATAGATAGTGGAGTATTTTATGAATTTGTTCCTAGCGAAGAGATCTTTAATGAAAACCCTACCCGATTGACATTGAGTAAAGTAGAACTTAATAAAAACTATGCACTGATCATCAATAACAATGCAGGACTATGGGGATCGATTATCGGAGATATGGTGCGATTTGTATCCTTAGATCCATACAAGATAAAAATGGTCGGGCGTATCAGCCAGTTTATATCGGCATTCGGTGAGCATATCGTAGCATCAGATATAGATGAGGTTATGGCAAGAGCTAGTGCTCAATCAGATGTAATTATAAAAGAATTTACGGTAGCTCCAGAAATCACAGACCGCCAGAAAAGACATATCTGGCTGATCGAATTTGAAAAAGAAGGCAGTTCCATCCAAGACTTTGAGCGGATACTAGATGATGAAATGAAGAAGCAAAATTTTCATTATCGAGACCTTGTAGATGGTAATGTCATATCGCCTTTAAAAATTATACCGATCAAATCAAATGGCTTTAGAAAATATCTAAAACATAAAGGAGCATTAGGCGGACAAAACAAAGTACCTAGATTGAGTAACACAATGGATATCGCTAACGGTCTTCTTGCATTACAGTAAATAAATCAATCGTACTTTTATATCCGATGACCTCAGATGATATACATTTAGAAAAGAGCTGGAAAGCAATACTCTCGGAAGAGCTCGATGCCCCATATATGAGCACCATTCTTTCCTCCTTAAGCAATGATAGATCAGAGGGCAAAATCATCTATCCAGCCAACGATCGCATATTTAATGCTTTTAATGCCTGTCCATTAGACAAGGTCAAGGTCATCATTATCGGTCAAGACCCCTATCATGGACCTAATCAAGCGATGGGTTTAAGTTTCTCTGTACCTCGGGGTGAACGTGTACCGCCGTCTTTAAAGAATGTGTATAAAGAACTGGTTACAGATATGGACTTCCAAGTTCCTGATCATGGGGAACTTACTCTATGGACACAGCAAGGAGTATTTCTGCTGAATGCCGTGCTTACAGTCGAACATAAAAGTCCCGGTTCTCATAAAAAACTAGGCTGGCAAAAGTTTACAGATGCAGTAATCGTAAAATTATCAGAACAAAAAGAACATCTCGTCTTTTTACTATGGGGTAACTATGCCAAAGGAAAAAAGGCATTAATAGATACATCTAAACATATCGTTTTAGAAGCTCCTCATCCCTCACCACTGGCAAGAGGTGGTTTCTTTGGATGCAGGCATTTTTCAAAAACGAATACTTATCTTGTTGATCATGGTAAAAAAGCAATAGACTGGCAATTATGAATTTAAAGAAACACTTCGCTATTATCGGAATCCTAGGATGCACAGGGGTAATCCTAGGAGCATTCGGTGCTCATATGCTCAAAGAAATGATATCAGCACAATCATTATTGAGCTATAAAACGGGCATACTTTATCATTTTATACATACCATAAGTAGCTTTTGCGTATTGATAATGGCATTGCATTTCAACGAAAAGAGTCTAATTAAGGCCTTTTGGATGTTCGTTATCGGAATATGCCTTTTCAGTGGATCGATCTATATTCTCTCTTTAAAAAGTGTTTTTGGGCTAAATAACCTTAAATTAATAGGAGCTCTTACTCCGATTGGAGGAATCTTTTTTATTTTGGGATGGTTACAGATCATCTATTCGTCAACTCAAATAAAATTTCAGACATGAAAAAATTATATACACTTATCATTTTTACGATAACATTATCGCTCAACCTTTCCGGACAAGAATATATTTCTGCCATAGGTGCAAAAGGAGGTACCGGTTTAGTTGCTTCTTATAAATTAAATGCAGGTGGACCTGGCTATCTAGAACTTATCGGTGGATTAGATTTGGGTGAGAACAAAAACCTTTTTATTACCGGTTATTTCGAAAAACATAGATCATTGGGAGATTCTAACGTGTATTGGTATCATGGTCCAGGGGCTGGCGTGATTTTTGAATCAGGTATAGGACAGGAATCAGGAAATACGGCTATTACTTTGGGCTGGATTCTCGGATTAGATATCGGATTAGAAGAAATTCCTTTAAATTTTAGTTTAGATATCGCACCTGCGATTGTACTTAATGGTGATAGCAACTTCCAGCCATTATTTAATGGAGCTATTCGATATATCTTGAATAGGTAATTTTGAACTAATATATCTTTTTGAAAAAAATACTAGTCCTCTTTTCAATTTTTCTC
>CALDEN010000108.1 GCA_937942405.1 uncultured Saprospiraceae bacterium | reverse complement strand
CACGGTGATGCCAGGGAAGTATCCAGAAAATTAACTGGAAAGGGTATCGATAATTTTATACAAAAACAGAAGCTTTAAGACCGCTTCTATTCCTTACGCCGTATTGCGTATAGAAAAATAACAATCCAGACTTTGTGTTGCCTCGGTAATGCAGTCTGGATTTTTGTTTTTGGGGCTGTACTTAACTTTCCGCTTTGCTACTATCGGAATGAAAAAAAGAAAGTGTGTGACGATCGATGATTGTTATTATTCCAAACTATTTTTTCATTTCGACTAGAAGGAGAAATCTTCAGTAAATAAAAGACGGGTCTATTATTCTTGATGAGATTTATATAGGGTATTCAGTCACATTCCACTGGGACGTTTAAAACATATCAACTTTTTATAGCAAAATACCGATCCAGACTTTGTGCTGCTTCAGGCAATGCAGCCTGAAACTTTTGTTTATGGCTGAAGTAAAATGTGATAATCACAGGAAGAATATCCATCTGATCGTATCCGAGTACCGTTAGGATGTCTTCTTTTTTAAAGCCACTTACTACTTCTAGATCTTCCCAGCTCAAATTTTCTACTCCATTAAAATCCCAAGTAGGATTCTGTTTTATTATTGCCTCTGCGTAAGCATGATAGGCGATGTTGTAGTATTGCTCTGGGTGGTTTACGGCATTGAGCATAAACGGGGTAGCCATAATGATCACTCCATCCTCTGCTTGTGTTTCCATAGTATGTAAGAATTGCTTATCTGGAGATCCGAACGGATGATTGTATAAAAAGATGCGATCCCAGTCTCCGATCAGATAATCTTCCTGAGCCAGCATCATCTCTACAGCATGACATGCTATGATCACTTTGATGTCTTCGGGAGCATTACGCTGTTCTTTACCGATGCCCTTAAACATGCGAGCCTCAACATACAATGACAGTCGTTTTCTAAACAGTTCTTTATGTTCATCATCCAGTGACTGATAGAAGCTGTTTCGTTTTTCTAGATGGTCGACGACAGACGGATGTAAGTCTACCGGATTACGTTCCTGCCACCAGAAGTCCATATCTGTCCTCATGAAGTATATAGCGATCCCGATGATGAGTGGGATCAATATTACATTGGGGTTTCCTTGCTCGTTCATGATCAGATTATAGGCCATGTAGATAACGATAAAGGCCAAAACAGATAAAATGACTTGAGAGATGGAGTGGATTTTCATAATAGGATAATGGTAAAACGAAGGTAATTATTGTTTTGAAAGTAAACATAGGGCATAATGCAGCACTAGCGTATCACATAGACTCTTAGAAATATGTATTTTAGTATGCAACCAAAATAGAACATATGAAAAAGCTCCGAAGCAATATCCGAATATTCTGCAGTATTGTACTTGTATGCTTGTTTGCATATAAAAGTGCCACTGCACAAACAAATGCAGAATTTTATCGAACCTGCAGTATGGCTGGTCAGTTTCCGATCTGTTCTGCCACACAATTCCAAGATGTAATTCTAGAAATGAGCCCACTTTCCAATATCACTGGCTCTACCCCACTATGCTCTAACGGAGGCACCCCTCAAAACACCCACTGGATATCTTTTATTGCTGGAGAAGATGCCGCAGATTTTGACCTAGACATAATCATGAGTCAATGTGTAGGAAATCCCGGAGACACCGGTGTTCAGTGGGGAATAGTAGGTGACTGTTCTTTTACAGAAGTCATTTGTGATGGTATATGTAATCAAGGACCAGGAGTCATAAGTATCATTACCTCTCTCATACCAGGAAGAAAATACTATCTATGGCTGGACGGATGTGATGGTTCTTATTGCCGCATCCAGTTGGATTTTAATGCAGGATTAAACAATATTCCATCATGTTACAACGAGCCTTGTTCGACAACTAATGGCACATGTGGAAATTTATTCAATCCAGTCACAAATTTGAATGGAAATTTAGACTTTCAATGCCATACAGGCTGTCTTACCGCAGCAGTTCCGAGTACCATCAGCTCAGATTGTGGACTGGATACGATACCGACTACTTGGTTTCAGGTAAGTACGGATGCAATTACCTTTCAGCTTTTTGTTACCGTAGAGACAGAAGGATTATGGACACCCGTATTTGCTGTTTTCCAAGGTAGCTGTCCCAATCTAAATGCCATCAGTAATCCCAATGCCCCTATTTGCAGCAATGACTGGATGTCAGGAAATCAAATCAATTATTCGGTTTCTCCAAATTCTACGTATTGGATTGCCGTCGGTGGTTTAGGAGATGCGGATAATATACTAGATAATCCTGCATTTACCATTTGCACTGCTACCAGTATTCAATTAATAACATGCATTGGAGATTTCGGTGGACAATGCGACGATGTAACCGATTGGACCTTAATGGATAGTTCTAACCCATCACAGAGTTTGGGAGATTTATATGATCAGAGTAACGCAGCGATGCCCTATCTATGTCCTGGCGAAACCGTTGAAATATGTGCTTCATTTATTTATGACTCGACGATAACAGGTGTGGAATGGTTGATTGGAATTATCCCTATACTGGGAGATGGATGGGATAAAGAAAACTATGATCCTGAATCGTTTGCAGTTCTAGGAAATGGAATAAATGCTGTATGGTTCGATTATACCGCCCCACTGGCTCCTCTTATTCAAGAG
>CALDEN010000107.1 GCA_937942405.1 uncultured Saprospiraceae bacterium | reverse complement strand
AGACACCTCGTAAAAGGAGTAGTAAGTGGTATCGGTGATTATGGAAATTGCTTAGGAGTACCTACAGTAGGCGGAGAGGTTTACTTCGATCCATGTTACAATCAAAACATACTGGTAAATGCATTTTCGGCAGGTATCGTAAAGGTAGATGAAACGGCATCTGCCGTAGCTACAGGACCTGGAAATCCCGTATATATCGTAGGTTCTGCTACAGGAAAAGATGGAATACATGGGGCTACATTTGCATCAGCAGACCTTACTGAAGATTCTGCAGATGATCTGCCAGCAGTGCAGGTAGGTGACCCTTTTCAGGAAAAATTACTTCTAGAAGCTTCTCTTGAAGCGATCCGTACCGGTGATGTCATCGGAATACAGGATATGGGTGCAGCAGGGATAACCTGTTCTACATCAGAAATGAGTGCAAAGTCGGGAACAGGAATGCGTATCGATCTAGATAAAGTCCCTACTCGACAAGACGATATGAAAGCTTTTGAAATCTTACTCTCAGAGAGTCAAGAAAGAATGCTGATCGTATGCGAAAAAGGAAAAGAAGATAGAATTCAAGCGATATTCGACAAGTGGGATCTAGAATGTAAACAAATCGGAGAAGTAACAGATACAGGAAGACTAGAGTTTTACAAAGGAGGTAATCTTGTAGCAGACGTTCCTGCAGATGACCTCGTACTCGGTGGTGGTGCTCCCGTTTATGATAGAGAATATACTGTACCTACTTATCTAGCTGAACTTGCAAAGTTCAATATCGATTCTATCGATATGCCATCTGACTGGATAGAGACTGCAAAAACGGTTTTCAAATCGCCGAATCTCGTTTCTAGAAAATGGATATATGAGCAGTATGATTCTATGGTTAGAACCAATACCATGGTGACTAACGAACCAAGTGATGCCGTCATCGTACGTGTAAAAGAATCCAATAAGTCACTCGTAATGAGTACCGACTGCAACTCTAGTTATGTATATGCAGATCCGTATGTAGGAGGTATGATCGCTGTGAGCGAAGCCGCAAGAAACATCGTATGTTCTGGTGGAGATCCCGTAGCGATTACAAACTGCTTAAACTTTGGAAATCCGTATGATACAGAAGTTTATTACCAGTTTGTAAATGCTCTCAAAGGAATGGGTGAAGCATGTAGAAAATTCAATACACCAGTAACAGGTGGGAACGTAAGTTTCTACAACCAGTCTCTGATAGATGGAGAGACGGTTCCGATCTACCCTACTCCTACCATAGGCATGCTCGGCCTTCTAGATAATCCCAATGATAAAATGACTCTCAACTTTAAAGATGAGGGCCACCTAATCTATCTTATCGGTGAGCAAAAAGAGGATATCAATCAGTCAGAGTACCTAAAAAGAGTGCATGGAGTGAGAAAGTCTCCGGTTCCGTTTTTTGATCTGGAAACAGAATTCAATTTGCATCAAGCAATAAAGCAAGTTATTAAAAAACAGCTGGTACAATCGGTACATGACGTAAGCGAAGGAGGAATATTCCAAACTCTAGTAGAATCAGGACTTCATGGAGAATTAGGATTTGACATCAGTAGTTTAAAGGGATTTAGAAAAGATGCCTTCCTTTTTGGCGAAAGCCAAAGTAGAGTAATCGTATCGATACGAAAAGAAGAGCAAGAATCATTTGAGCAACTTCTCGGAAGCTTAAATCAAGTATACCATCATCTTGGGAATACGACTTCTGGGTCTATAACTGTCGATCAAGAACATTTTCCTGCTATTCAGAGTTGGAAAGAAATACATACTAATAGCTTAGGCGAAATATTAGAAAATTAGGCATCTATGAAATTATCGAGACATCTTCTAGCTATACTTTCTCTGGTCATTCTATTTAGTGCATGTAAGGAGGATAGATATATCTCAGGAAACATTGTAGGAGCAGCAAATATGACTGTCCGTTTTGATCAAACCAATTTTGATCGAACAACATTGATTTTTGATCAAGGAAAGATTGATGAGAGTGGAAATTTCAAGCTGATGTTACCGGAGACTATAGATCCAGGCATGTATCGATTACGTATAGGAGCGAGAAGTATAGATTTGGTATTGGATGGATCCGAAAATCAAATAGTTATCAATGCAGATTTAGCAACAATGGCACAATTGGATTATTCTGTAACGGGTGCTGGTGTTACTGAAGAGTTTACATCTATACTACAGCAATTCATGAAAAAGGAAATGGATGCTAGTCAAGTGACTAAGTATATTAAAGAAGATGCTAGCCCACTTGCAGGCATGATGCTCGCATATAAGGTATTCCAATTAAGAGCAAATTATGCCAATATACATCGTGCAGCACTAGATAAAATCAATGCAACTCCACTGGTAGGTAAAGATTTAGCTATAAAATATGGATCAGTAGTAAGTGCTTTAGAATCTCAACAAAAAAGACAGCAGGTAGGTAGCAAAATCAAAGTAGGTCAACAAGCACCTGAAATTGCTCTAGAAGATCCATATGGAAAGACCTATAAATTATCAGACCTCAAAGGAAAAATAGTATTAATTGATTTCTGGGCATCTTGGTGCAAACCATGTCGAAGTGCTAACCCACATGTGGTGTCTGTATATAACCAGTATAAAGATCAAGGCTTTACTGTTTACAGTGTATCATTAGATGGACTAGATACTCGGGCAAAGAAACGCTATGATAATGATCAGGGAAAAATCAATGCTGCAATGGCTCGTTCCAAAGAACAATGGGTAGCTGCAATAGAAAAAGATAATCTGACATGGGACTATCATGGAAGTGATCTTAAAAAATGGGAATCATTAGCGGCTGCAGAATATGGTGTAAGAAATATTCCGCAAACGTTTTTAGTGGATCGAGATGGTAAAATTGCCGCTGTAAATCCTAAAGTCGGATTAGAACAACAGATTCAGAAATTACTTTAGGAATCGATCGCACAGAATACCCGTAGCTACAGCAGCATTTAAAGATTCGGCCCCCAGAGTAGCTGCTGCACTGATTTTTATTTCTTTATCGATATGGACTAAGTTATGGTCTCGTATACCACGTCCTTCATTACCGATAACTAGCAGATTTCTCCCAATGGCCTTGGTAAATTGGAGCTCCCCATTCAGACTGGCTCCCCATACCGTAAATTGATTGGATCGTTTCAATGATTCTAAATCTATAGTCTCCGTGCCGACTCGGATAAACGAGCCCATACTTGCCTGTATTACTTTGGCATTGTACACATCAACACAGTCTTTTGATGTATAAACGAGTTGTATACCATACCAGTCTGCTATACGGAGGATGGCACCCATGTTGCCCGGGTTTTGTATCCCATCGAGATATAGGCTGAAATCAGGTATCGATCCTATATTCAGCTCTTTTCTTTCGGCGACTACTAAAACCTCTGATGCTGTAGATAACTGAGATACTTTTTTTAAATCATCAATCTCAGTAACTATACACTCATATTGACCGTTTTTGCAGTAATCCTCGTTCTGAGTGTACCATTTTTCTGTCCCAACAATGTATTGAACATCAACAGAATTAGATATTAGTAATTCTTTGCATATTTTGTCACCCTCAGCTATGTATTTGTTATACTTTTGCCTATTCTTAGCTAAGTGAAGAGACCTAATCAATTTAGACTTAGAAATGGATAAGGATTGATAATTCAAATGAAGGATTAATTAGTTCTCAAACAAAAAAAAACCTTTTCAGCTTTATTCAATGAGTAGAGCTTCAAGATATATTAATGACGAATTTAACTAAAAATACATCTAAAGCAATTCAAATATGGCCTAGACTAGTTCTTATTTGCTTCAGTTTTATTTTTATACAATGTGCCACAGATAAATATATCCCATCGAACGAATCTCTACTGATAAAAAATAAAATAGAGATCGTAGACCCTAGTAATGTTGATGATAAAGAGTCTCTGCTCTATCAGCTTGAAAGTTTTCAAAAACAAAAGCCCAACGGAAACTGGTTAGGCCTATTCCCACGAGAAGGATTTTACTTTAGGAATTCTAGCCCTGGCGATACGTCTTGGTGGAATCGAGGTATCCGGAAAAACATCGCGGAGCTGCCGACCATTTATGATTCTACAGAAACCAATAGAACGACCAAAGACATGGAGTTGTTTCTGAGAAATCTAAAAGGATACTATAAGGCCAAAGTAAAGTCAGAACACCATCTAAATGATAAATCATCTAAAGTCAAATATATCGTAGAAACAGGTAGGCGATATACAATAGATACGATATCGTACATCGGTTTCAACAATGAGATTCTCGATCACATAGAAAACATTAAGGATGAGAGTTTATTGAAAAGTGGTGATCCGATAGATGTGAGTCTTTTTGAAAAGGAAAAATCTAGGATCTCTTTTTATCTGCAAAATGAAGGATATGCAAATTTCCGATCCAATCGATTAAAGGTTTATGGAGATAGCTCAAACCTAGACTTTACGGTAGATGTATTCCTAGAGGTAATCCCACAATCAGACTCCACGAGTTATCAGAAATATACGATAGGTGATGT
>CALDEN010000106.1 GCA_937942405.1 uncultured Saprospiraceae bacterium | reverse complement strand
AGATAATATGGTCTCACCAGTGCAATGGATGGCCCTGCTTCCCAGCTATAACCCACTGCTACTCCTCGTCTTCTCGTCTTTTCTGACAAGTATTTTTTATAGCCCATACCACCTCTCAGCACAAACATGGTATTCTGCTTTCCGAATACATAATCCGATGAATTACCTAATCGTGGCAGGTTAAAATTCTTATTCTGTCTTTTTTCTCGAGGGTCCTTCATATACCCCAGTTCTATCTGATAGTACTTTGTCGTATAGTAATTCTGAATCGTCCCGAGATTCATTGCCACCGCAAATCCATTGGTATGCACCCTTAAATCAAAGGCTTTTTCTGTCTTGTAAAGAATCCCTTTACTGGTCATATCGACCTGTTTTGGTTGGAAAACCTTCTGACATAAACCGTCATTGGCTACAGCCAAAAAAAGGCAAACAGCAGTGACAAATTTAATTTTAGACAGAAAAGACTTCAACATGTTTATAAAGCTACTAAATACTAGAATACTATGCCCGTTTGATTGTTCATTTTAGATGCTTACTTTTGGTAAATGTCATTATCACCTACTATTATATTATCGGTCATATTGGGCTATTTCTTAGTCTTGATCGTGATTTCTCGACTTACGTCAAAGGGAGCCAGTAACAAAGATTTCTTCAATGCCAGCAAGCAGTCTCCCTGGTATCTTGTGGCATTCGGGATGATCGGAGCGACCCTATCTGGGGTAACATTTATATCTGTCCCAGGCTGGGTAGAGGCGAGTCAGTTCAGTTATATGCAGATGGTCATCGGATATCTACTCGGATACCTCATCATCGGTACAGTACTGATGCCGATGTATTATAAAATGAATCTCACTTCGATCTATGGGTACCTAGAGGAACGGTTCGGGATCGCATCCTATAAGACCGGAGCAGCATTCTTTATACTCTCACGTACGATCGGTGCATCATTTAGACTATACTTAGTAGCGATAGTACTACAGCAGTTTGTATTAGGACAGTTCGGTATTCCTTTTTGGGCGACGGTATTACTGACCATCGTACTGATCTGGGTATATACCTTTCAGGGAGGGATAAAGACGATCGTATATACCGATACATTACAAACCTTCTGTATGTTACTAGCTGTGATCCTAACGATCATAGCCATCGGACAGAACCTAGAGCTTAATCTCAGCGGAATGATCACCGAGGTCAAAAACAGTGAATTCAGTCAGACTTTCTTTTTCGATGGTGGCTGGTCAGACCCCAAAAACTTCATCAAACAATTTCTCGCAGGTGCATCGATCGCAGTCGTCATGACTGGCCTCGATCAAGACATGATGCAGAAAAATCTAAGTTGTAAAACCATCGGAGATGCACAGAAAAACATGTTTTGGTTCAGTATCGCACTTGTCATAGCTAAGATGATGTTCTTGTTTCTAGGAGCACTATTATTTATTTACGCTGGCAAAAACGGAATCAATATCCCAGAACGAACAGATCTACTCTACCCGACGATCGCACTCAATTATCTATCTCCTGTAATCGGAATCGTATTTATACTCGGCCTGATCGCTGCAGCATACTCTAGTGCAGACTCGGCATTGACGGCACTGACGACATCGTTTTGTGTAGACTTCTTGAATTTTGAAAAAACACAACAGATCGATGCCCAAAAGACAAGAACCATGGTCCATATCGGATTTTCGGTATTGCTGTTTTTTGTAATATTACTCTTTTATGTAATTAATGACGACGCAGTCATCTCGGCAATATTTAAAGTAGCCGGATACACCTATGGACCATTGCTCGGATTATATGGATTCGGATTTTTTACCAAGCGTAAGATCACAGATGGACTCGCTCCTATAGTGTGTATCCTCTCTCCGATACTTACGTACGTTCTCAGCTCATACTCAGAGGTCCTATTCTTTGGATACAAATTTGGTTTTGAATTATTGATCCTTAATGGACTTATTACATTTATCGGACTATGGCTAATCTCTAAAAGAAATGACTGATTTTATCAAAACGACTGAGCAAGAATCCTTACATCAGGATCTCGACAAAATGAGTACCATAGAGCTACTCACTAATATCAATCGAGAAGATCAAAAAGTGGCAGAAGTAATCTCCAAGATTATCCCACAGATAGAAATCGTAGTGGATCAGATCGTCCTTAAACTCTCTAATGGAGGTCGCCTGTTCTACATCGGAGCAGGGACGAGTGGCAGACTCGGAATCGTGGATGCATCGGAATGCCCACCGACATTCGGCGTACCTCACGAGATGGTTATCGGACTCATGGCCGGTGGCGACGGAGCCATGCGTAAAGCCGTAGAGTTTGCCGAGGACGATCCACACCAAGCATGGAAAGATCTGCAAGCTTTTGCGATATCCAAAGAAGATTTTATCATAGGCATCGCGGCATCAGGTACTACTCCATATGTGATCAGTGGCCTAAAAGATTGTCAAGCCCACAACATTGTAACGGCAAGTATATCTTGCAATGCTGGCAGTCCCCTTTCTCAGACTGCAGACTATCCTATCGACGCATTGGTCGGTCCTGAGTTCGTAACTGGAAGCACTCGTATGAAAAGCGGCACTGCCCAAAAACTAATCCTCAATATGATCACTACCTCCGTCATGATCAAACTAGGCAGAGTAAAAGGAAACCGCATGGTAGACATGCAACTCAGCAATAATAAACTCGTGGATCGGGGGACAAAGATGATTATGGATAAGACTAACTTATCTTATGAGGATGCTCAGGCCTTGTTGCTGGAGCATGGGAGTGTGAGAGGGGCGTTGTTGAGCGTTTAGATTTCGAAGCTTCTTGTAATACTAATAGTACAAGACTGAAATCATTAAAAAAAAGACTCTCCAAAAAGCTTTTGGATAATAGTTTTCAACTCATTATGTTTA
>CALDEN010000105.1 GCA_937942405.1 uncultured Saprospiraceae bacterium | reverse complement strand
AGTGAGCTCAAGCCCGAAACCTTCTTTGCTTTTGTATTTGCATTTTACAATGTCATCGAACCAGCCAAGTCATTTTCTACAACCTACTACTCGATACAGAAAGGACTGGCCGCTCTAGAACGAGTAGACGAGATTATGGATGTAGAGTCGGATATTACCAGCATAAATCAAGGAGCACCAGTTATAGATTTCCAGAATGAGATACGTATTCAGAATCTCAGTTACCGATATACTCCTGATACCCCGGTTGTATTAGACGGTATAGACCTGACGATCAAAAAAGGGCAAAAAGTCGCTTTTGTAGGAGTCTCGGGAGGGGGTAAAACCACATTGATAGATCTTATTGTACGTTATTTTGATCCCAGTACAGGGAATATCACACTAGATGGAAAAGATTATAAAAACTTAAAGGTCAATGACTTAAGAGCTTTGTTCGGAATAGTAACCCAGGATGCAGTCTTATTTAATGACACGATCGCTAATAATATTATGTTTAACCGAGAGCTCAATGTAGATAGGGTAAAATGGGCCGCTAAGATTGCATTTGCTGATACATTTATAGAAAGTTTACCACAGGGCTATTATACCAATGTCGGTGATATGGGGACTAAACTCAGTGGAGGCCAAAAACAACGTTTAACGATCGCGAGAGCCATACTTGCCAATCCTCCAATTCTTATTTTAGATGAGGCGACTTCATCATTGGATGTAGAGGCAGAAAAAAATGTACAATTGGCATTAGATCATGCTCTAGAAGGGAAGACTGCGATTATTATAGCACATCGTCTATCGACCATAAAAAACGCAGATATCATCTATGTTTTGGAAAAAGGCAAAATAATAAGCTCTGGGAATCACAGCGAATTAATAGAAAACTGCAATATTTACAAAGGATTAGTACAGATGCAAATGTTTTAAGACTTCCATGAAAATTTCTGCCACCATCTTCTTTCTATTAGCTACAGTATATTTTGGCTACAGCCAAAATAAAGAAATCACTGAGTCATCTGACTTGAAGGTCACCAATGTAGGAACACCTACAATTTACCCTAATCCGAGTTATGGAATGCTTCGAGTCAATTTGAAAAAATACCCTTACAAAAAATTTGAACTGGTAATAAAAAATATAATCGGGAAGAATCTTTGGTCCCAGATGATAGATAGCCCAGAAGAGACATTGGACTTAGGTTTTTTATCTAAGGGCTCTTATCTTTTGAGTATTAAAAATACACAGGGGGACAATCTGCAAAGCATGCGACTCGTCATCATCGATCCTTAGAGAGCAATGCTTAGAAATATATTACTATGCAGAAAAACTAGTCCCACATCCGCACGTATCGGTAGCATTGGGATTACTGAATGTAAATCCTCTGTTTTCTAATCCATCCAGCCAGTCGATTTCCATACCCAGAAGGTACATCGAATGTGATTTTTCCATAAAGACAGGTAAGCCGCCGATACTGAATTCTTGATCCTTGTCTTTTTTTACATCAAAACCCAGAAGGTAGGAAAAACCTGAGCATCCGCCGCCCTTGACACCTACTCTGAGGCCATGACCTTCAGGAACATTTTGCTCTGACATAATTCTCTTTAGCTGTACGAGTGCAGCAGGAGTAATTTTTATCGGTTGTACTTGTGTCTCTATCATAGTCTTCGATTAGATAATGCAAAAATAGCTAAACTTAAAGTTCAAATCACCCTAAAAATGGTTAATTAGTACAGTTAAAAACATATATTCACGGACAATAGTTTCAAGATTTAATAAAATGATTTTAGAGCTTTTAAAAATTATTCTCCCTGCACTCATTGTATTTGCGACTGTATATTTTATGTTGCGGCAATACTTTGGTAATCAGCTGATTAACAAGCAATTGGAAATTCAACAATCTCAGTCTGGTCAGATATTGCCGATTAAATTGCAAGCATATGAGCGACTCATATTGTTTTGTGATCGGATCTCGCCTCAGGCATTGGTTTATAGATTAAAGCAAAACGGCATGACAGTCGGTGGTCTTCGTACCGCTTTATTAATTGCCATCCAGCAAGAGTATGAACATAATATGGCTCAGCAGATATATGTTTCTGATAAATTATGGGAGATCATCGTCCTTGCCAAGAACGAAGTACAAAACCTAGTCGTAAAGGCTGCGGACGGATTAGATATGGATGCTCCTTGTAGTGTATTGAACGATAATATCGTCAAAGTACTCGGAGCTGTACATTTTGAACCCAACGAAAAAGCCAAATCTGCAATCAAACAAGAAGTAAAATTGATCTTATGAGACACTTAATATTTCTTTCACTTTTATTGCTGTTCTCATGTAAGACTCAAAATGTCAATCATCTTGCGGATATAGATGGGACCTACCTCTATTTAAACAAAGAAGAGAAGGAGATCGATGCGGATATGGAAGCCATGATCGCTCCATACCGTAAAGAACTGTCCAAGAAGATGGACGTCGTACTGATCCAAAATAAAAAAGCACTTAAAAAGGGAAAGCCTAACTGTACCATGGGAATGTGGATCGCAGACCTCTTATTTGATTATTTAAATGAAAGTGGACTTAACGTAGACTTTGCAGTTCAGAATTATGGTGGCCTTAGGGTAAACGAGGTAGGAGTAGGGGCGATAACAGTGGGTAATATTTTTGAAGTAATGCCATTTGAAAACATGCTCGTGGTCTTAGAGACAGATGCAGAGATGCTTCAGACTTTTTGTGACCATCTTGCCGCAGGTGGTGGATGGCCAGTAAGTAAGGGCATAAGGTTCTCTATAGATAAAGATGGTAAAGCAACAGACATAGAGATAGGTGGAGAGGCTCTAGATATGACCCGGAAATATAGATTCGGAGTACCGGACTACATAGCCAATGGGGGAAGTGATTGTGCTTTTTTTAAAGGCCTAGACCATGAAAACTCGGGTAAACTTATCAGAGAGATCATACTAGAAGATACTAGGATGAGGGGAGAAGCAGGTGAAGTATTAAATATAGAACTGGAAAAAAGAATAAAATGAATCGACGAAAATTT
>CALDEN010000104.1 GCA_937942405.1 uncultured Saprospiraceae bacterium | reverse complement strand
AAGTGTTTCTTTATTGCCGTAAGTGATAAGATTACGTCCTGCAGTTCTGATTGCGGAGAACTGTATTTCCTCATTTTGTATGATATCGATGTATAGGCTCTGATCGTTTTTCTTTTCTTTATTGGCTATAGCCAATCCGAGGATGAGACTATTGATCACTTCCTCTTTTTCGAGGTAGGATTCGTTTTCTATTAAGTATTCTGTGGCGGTATGATATCTTCTTAGCTGCATGTTTTTATCTAAAAGAGGAATTTGTTTTTGAATGATAAAATTAATTTATAGGAAGCCCTAGTTCTTTTAAGGCGAGGTAGATGTCTTCTTTACGCAAGGTAGCAAGGCTATTTATATCCACATTGTCTGTAGGTCTGTTTCTTTATGACCATGCGTTTTTTCATTTTATTCGGATGTATGATTTAGATCATTTAGGTCTTTTAAAGGATAGTTTTATGTGACCACATTCTTTTTCAGGTGCCGAGGGATTGGGCTCATATTTATAATTTTTTACCATTGCCAACACACTTTTTTCAAATTTGGGTTTTTGTACACTCGACAGGGAGTCATCTATTGCTGCGGAAATCACATCTCCGTGGCGATCGATACATACGTAAGTAACGATTTGTCCATTCTTAGGAACATCTTTAATCACTTGTGTTACATCTCGACTAACGATTCTTCTATCTAATTGTATGATTTTAGATTCATCTATAAGCTTGAGATTTTGTGTTTCGACAGAATCGGTCAATGTAGACGTCTTGCAAGCTCCCAAAACGAAGAGTAAGGGTATGACCAGAAACTTTAAAAATTTATTTTCATTCATTGTTGCTCAATTTTTGCCTTCAGGCGAATGTATTCATACTAATATAGGTTTAATTTCCTCTATGATCTGTAATTGTTGATTTCTGAAAATTTAATTTATACGACAATCTCTATATTCGTGCTCGATGAAGAAAATAGCAATAATAGGGGGAGGTCCTGCAGCACTTATGTTGGCGGCACAATTAGATACTAAGAAGTATAAGGTTACCATCTGTGAACGGAATAAAGCAGTAGGTCGTAAATTTTTAGTCGCTGGAGATGGTGGTTTGAATCTTACGTATAACTCGAGCATAGAGGACTTATTGAGTAAATATCATCCGATTGATTTCATGGCTCCTATTATTGAAAAATTTACCAATCAGGACTTGATCAAATGGTGTAATGAGCACGAGATTCCAACATTTATAGGGTCGAGTGATCGTGTATTTCCAGATCTAGAGATGAAGCCTATAGAAGTGCTCAATAAGATTACCGAGGCTGTCGCCAAAAATAAAGTGGACCTACATTTAGAAACTACTTGGGCTGGACTTAACGAGGATGGCGGACTGGTCTTTGAAGAGTACGAAGATGCGATGTTCGACATGGTGGTCTATGCGATGGGAGGAGCCAGCTGGAAGGTAACAGGCTATGATGGTTTCTGGGCAGAGGATTTTGAAGACTTAGATATTAAGGTAGTTCCATTTAGAGCGGCAAACTGTGCATTCAGTGTAGACTGGAACCCTAATTTTATAAATACCCATAAAGGCAAACCCGTTAAGAACGTAGCATTGACCTATCAGGATCATGTATCGAAAGGAGAGCTGGTCATTACGGATTTTGGACTAGAAGGGAATGCCTTGTATCCATTAAGTCAGAAGATCCAAGATACACTGCTCACAGAGAAAAGTACCATCGTACATCTAGATCTGAAACCAACGATGACGGTGGATCAGATCAAAGAAAAGTATAAAAGCTCTACGCTAGAAAAAGCAACGGATATCCTACGTGCTGATTTAAATCTAGATCGAGCGGCTGTCGGCATTATAAAACGATTCTCGGATAAAGAAACGTTTCTTAATCCTGATCTGCTGGCAGAAATCATCAAAGCCATTCCTGTGGTCTTAGAATCTGCAGATGAGCTGGATAAAGCGATTTCTACTTTGGGAGGAATATCTCTAGACGAGATCGATCATAATTTTGAACTTAAAAAAATTCCCAACAGTTATGCGATCGGGGAGATGCTCGACTGGTATGCTCCGACTGGTGGATATTTATTGCAGGCTTGTTTTAGTATGGGCTATGTACTGGCGGAACATTTAAATGGATTTGCAGTATCTGATGAAGAGGAGTAGGAACTGGTTGTAGTTATATTCTCGGAAATCGTCTTGCTCCATGATGTATTAAAATTATATGAATCATTTTTTCATTCAAAACCCGATATATGATTCTATAATTTCCTTGGACTAGTTCTCTGATAGATGGATTGTTATATTCTACTACTATTTTTCCTATAAGTGGTTGATTCTTTAAAATTATAGTTCTATTACGAATTAGATCTACTTGATGCCGGGCATATTTTTTGGAATCTTGAGAGATGAAAGTAGAAATTTCTTTAAGGTCTTCTTTTGCTGAGTTAAGCCATTTTATTTCGACCATGCTTCAATTTCTTGATCAAGTTGTTTTTCAGAAATTGTTTTATCACTATCAGATTCAGCAACTCTATTTTCTATTTTGTTTATTAGAAGAAGTTTATCAATTAGATCTTCGATGTTAAGTTTATCTGGGAACGTTTCTATTTGCTTATATAATTGTTCTTTAGTAATCATCGATTTAGTTTTTATGGTAAGATAGGTAATTTATAGGAGGAGAAGTGATGAAATTTATTTTCGTTCACTTTTATCCCATTCTATTATTCACTTTATTTTATCC
>CALDEN010000103.1 GCA_937942405.1 uncultured Saprospiraceae bacterium | reverse complement strand
AGATAACTTCCAAAGCGGTGGTGTACGTGTCATCGGCGAAGGACATAAAGTATACAACAACTATATCTCAGGTGTAAACTCCACCAAACCTAGCGGCTCACTCTCCGATGGCACTGGAGGCATCAATGTTACTAACGGTAGACTAGACACGGAACTCAATGGTTACTACCAAGTCAAAAACACAGCAATCGTCAACAACACTTTTGTCAATTGTGATTATGCCCTACGGATAGGCACAATGATCAGTAGTGACCTAGAACTGGAACCTGAAAACTTAGTGGTCGCAAATAACATCACCTACAACTCCAGTATAGAGGATTATCAAATCACAACTGAACCATCAGGTAATTCTGTGTCAGAAGGTAACATTTTAGACCTTCCTATGGACGAGATGACTGATGATGGAGACCTATATAGAATCAATGCCGGCAGCTCACCGATCGATGCGTCTATAGGTGATTACTCATATGTAACCAGAGATGTATTACAAGGCATAAGAGACGGAGGCACAGATGCTGGAGCTGAAGAATTCGGGGCCAATGGGGAGAAGCTACCATATACCGAGGCAGATGTGGAGGTAAATGTGGGATTTGGTTCAGATTCTAATAGCATTACACCCTCTTCACCTACGATTGATTTTGGAGTATGTGGGAGTACTGTTTCGTTTGAGATTATATCTAATGTAAATTGGGAGATATCAGAAAACCTAGACTGGTTAGAGCTCGATATTTCTTCTGGTTCTGGAACTCAGATGGTTACAGCAGTAGCTACGGAAAATACTTCAGGTGGAGAGAAACTAGGCGAGATATCTATTAATGAAGTAGCAGGCGGAGATGATTTAGAAGCGACCATATCAGTAGTACAACTCACTACTTCTGTGGATTTTGAAATTCAAATAATCGGATCTACTAGTCTCGGGATGCAAGACAAAGATGAAATCGCTGAAATCAATGCATACAATGACGATCTCAGTAATTACTGGACTGGGGACCCTTCTGAAGAGCCAGAAGTATCGATCACATTCGATCTAGGAGATATTTACTTTTTAACTCGAGCTGGTATCAATTTCTGGAATGCAGATGAACGGACGACCACTTTTTCTTTGGCTGTAGCCGAAGAAGAAGCAGGGCCTTTTACAACAGTACAGGACTTTGTAGAATCCGCAGACTCTGGTGTTACTGTAGCTTCTGAGCAATTGTTCGGACTAGGAGGACTAGAAGCTCGCTACGTTAAGTTTACTGGCCATGGCAATAGTTCTAGTTCTAGCTGGACAAGTATCGCCAACGTAAACGTATACGGAGATGTAAATTGTGAAAATGCATCATCCAGTACTTCTGATCTTACCGAGGAAAACTTCCCTATCAAGTTGTTTCCAGTACCAGCAAAAAATGGGTATTTACAAATATCCTCCACTAAAGAAATTAATCACATAGAGATCTATAATGCCATGGGTCAACTAGTATTAATCTCTGATGGCAATGGCTTACTTTATAAGAAAATAGATATTTCCACCTTGAATAGTGGAGTGTATTTTATGAAGTCGCAGGGTCATAGAATGACACAATTCGTCGTCAATTAAAATCCGTAAAGGGCTTAAATTATCAAACTGAAAATATAGGACAAGATCTGTAATGAGCTTGTCCTATATTTGTAATATCTACTTTCGATTTAAATCGTAAAACATGAAGCTATTAACGCCATTCCTTTTTATGGGTATTTTACAGACAGGTATCTCCCAAGTCACTCTTAAAGCTGACGGTCCGGGTGATACTTATGAGCTGATAACTTCTGTATTGGCCCCTGGTGAAAACCCCATAGAAGCTCCAGATTGTAATCATCTGGACTTCGGAGAGCACATCGATGAAGTTTTTGACACGGATTTAAACAGTAATGTCTTTAGATTCTACATCCATACGAGTCCGGATAATGATCGATGCATCAATTTCGATAGACAACGTAATGAAATAAAGACGTACGATAAATCTCCTGAAAATCTAAAAGGTCGAATTAACGAAAAAGTGGAATATAAATGGAAATTTAAACTGGCAGCCGGCTTTCAATCTTCTTCTAATTTCACACACATTCATCAATTAAAATCTGTCGGTGGAGATTTGGCTTCTAAGCCCATGTATACACTAACCACAAGAGCAGGTAGTCCTGACCAACTCGAACTACGTTATGCTGAAACAGATAGTCAAATCACCCTAGATAAAACAGATATAGAACCATTTATAGACGAATGGCTAGAGGTGACTGAAACCATTAAATACGGAGATGCGGGTAGCTATGAAATTAAGATCAATCGGATCAGTGATGGCACTACCCTTTTTGATTACTCAAATGACTCTATTATAAACTGGAGAGAGGGAGCTGATTTTGTAAGACCTAAATGGGGCATCTACAGAAGCTTATTATCAGCGGAAGATCTCAGAGATGAAACGGTTTTATTCGCTGATTTCAGTATTGAAGAATTAGAAAGTTCATCTATAGAATCACTAGAAGGCGAT
>CALDEN010000102.1 GCA_937942405.1 uncultured Saprospiraceae bacterium | reverse complement strand
TCCTATAGTTGCTGCAGTATATGAGGCACTTCCTCCTCCTGCACCGTTTACTACTCCATCGTGTAATGCGGTAGTAAATGATCCAGCTGCAAAATTATCTTTTAAGAAATCATAATAAGGCTGCTCACCAGAACCAGCTGCACCGGCCCATGTCAATAATGATAACTCTCTCTGTCTTGTATTAAATATCGCTGATATTGTAGGCTGTATAACACTTAAATGTCCTCTTTTAGGCTCTGCATCTCCCCAACTCTCTAAAGTATGGCTCGTCGGAGCGATCCAATTACATAAAGCTGAAGTCTCATCTGGTGCGTATGCTAGAGAGATTCTGTTAGGAATTTTGGCGAAAGCCGCTGCAAACTTTGTCCCTTCTGCATAATCATATGCTGGGTTTGCATTATATACGATGACCGTACTGACATCCCCACTGGTCATGTCTCGTACCATTTTACTTACCTCTCTCTCATCTCCTTGTCTCTGCAATGATGCTGCTCCAAAAGTAATCGTCGAACCATAATTACCTAAATAGTCATTGATGGCATTGATCATCAGTTGCTCATTGGTATTATTAGAGCTACTTACTACGATAGATCCTTTGGCAGCAACTAGATCTTTAGCTACTTTACTTAAGGCATCGGCCGCAGCTTTGGGAAGACCAGCAGTACTTACTCCCGCACCTACTACCTTATTATACAGATAGGCAATAGCTATCCCTTGATGAGATGGCTTTACGAGTATTCTGTTATCTGCATTAGTACCTGTAAGAGACATGTGGTTTTCTACCTGCACGAGTCTAGACATTCCAGGATTATCTACATCCTTTATCTGACGTCCTGAGATAAATTTCCTAGCGTACTCCGTCGGAGATATCCATGTTCCTAGAAAATCTGCATTGAAACTTACGATATAACTCGCTTTGTCAAAATGATAATCAGGAATCACTCGCTGTCCGAAATTCTTTTCGTTAGCTTCTAGCAATGCTGCACTAGAAACTGGATCATAGCTTACGACCTTAGTAGTCGGGTACTTAGCTACGAACTTGTCCATTACTTTTTTAGCAGTAGGACTTAGTACAGTATTTGTTACGATTCTTACATTACCTCTCGATAAAGCAGCTGTAACGGTTTTATCTAATTCTGCCCATGTCGCATCTTCCCATACTCCATCTTTATTTGACTTAGGCGATTTAAATCTATTGGTATCATATAATTCTAGCACAGAAGCTTGTGCTCTTGCAGAAGTACCTCCCTCCGTCATATGACACAGGTCGTTTCCTTCTATTTTGATCGGTCTACCCTCTCTTGTTTTTACTAAGATGGAACAGAAGTCACCTCCTTTTACATAAGAAGAAGCGTAATATGTAGCTACTCCAGGAACGATTTCGTCTGGTTTTACTACATACGGTATCGCTCTTTTTACAGGAATATCACAACTGGCAGCCATGGTAGCTGCACCCATCCCGAAACCCATCAACTTCAAGAAATCCCGTCTGTTAGATCCGAGGTTTTCCATCACCTCACCGTCTGCAATATGTTCTTCTAGGGAAACAAATTCTTTCTGAGATTCTTTAAGAAACTGCTCGTCTCTTGTTAAATCTTTTTGTCCTACCCAAATGTTATTTTGATTTTTCATCTACTTGATGTAAGTCTCTTAATTTTTAATAATGACATTTTTGACACTCTAATCCTCCTATGTCCGAAACGGTCACTTTTTCTCTCTCTCCACTAGCGATGTCATCATGATATTTTACATAGGATTTATAGTACTCGTTGTCTGTAAACTGTACTTCTGTCTGTCTGTGACAGTTTATACACCATCCCATAGAAAGTGGAGCGGCTTGCTCTAGTACTTTCATCTCCTCTACCTTACCATGACATTCCTGACATTCTAGTTTACCCACTGTAACATGCTGAGCATGATTAAAGTAAACGTGATCTGGTAGATTATGTATTCTGATCCACTCGATAGGACCTTGTATTGTTTTCTTCTGATCATTAGTAAGTGATGACACGATGCCATCCCACTGATCTGCTACTAGCTGCTCTCCCTCATTTCCTAACTCTTCTACTCCTTCTGCTGCTTTGTACTGATCTCCGATCCACTTAGTATATATGGCCTTAAGCTCATCATCGGTTTTACCTTCTTCTATGTATGTATTAGTAGATGGATCATATCCCACTGAAGCATAAATCTTAGTCAACTCAGCAGTACCGTACTCAGAACCATTTTTTATGGCTTGATGACAGTTCATACATGTGTTTGCGGCAGGGATAACTGCATGCTTAGATCTTCTCGCTCCATCATGACAGTATTTACAATCGATCTGATTTACTCCTGCATGTGTCTCGTGAGAGAATTTTATCGGCTGATCCGGTGCATATCCTTGCTGCCTTCCTAGACCTACTGCATTATTTACTGTAGTATACCCTAAGAATATCACCAATGCAAAAATGGCAAATCCAATCACTCCACTACTCGACAATGACTGTAGAAAGGACTTAGGTATAAATTTCTCTCCTGTTTTTTCTGAGGCGATCTGGCCTAGACTATTCGTTACTCTAAATAGCAAGAATGCCAAGAATCCGAGCACCGCTAAAAGTCCCCAGTACATCCATCCAAATCCAGAACTCGCTTCTGCAGCTCCTGATCCTGCCACTGGAGCTCCTGCTACTGGTGGTGGATACGTCCCTTCATACACACCATCTACATACATCAATAGAGACGCGATATCATCGTCTGTCAATGTTTTAAATGCGGTCATGTTGGATGCATTCCAGTCTGCATACAATTGTTTCGCTCTAGGGTGTCCTGTTGCGATCAATGCTGCGGAATTTCTGATCCAGCTGTACAAATCCGATTGTGGATAGTCAGCCCATCGCTCTTCTGCTCCTCCTAATGCTGGCCCTGTGGCTGCCGTTTTCATATCCTTAGCATGACACGTAGCACAGTTGGCTTTGAAAAGGGCTTTACCGTTTTCAATCGTAGGCTGAGCAGCGAGTGTTAGGGAGAAAAAAGTAGCTAGTAGTAGTAAGAAGGTCCTGTTTTTCAAATGATTATATATCATTTTATATTTTGTTAATAGGTCTTATTTTTCAAGAACATATGACACGTCATTATAATGTCATTTATTCGGCGACAAAGTTAAAACTCGGATGGATTAAACCCAATAAATAAGAAGGTTACGGTTTTATTTAGATTACGTCTAAATAACTGACAGCTAGTCCTTCTTTTTATTGTCCTTTTTGTTCTTGTTTTTTCGCTTTTTAAGCGAATAACTATAGCCCAAGCCTAAGACAAAATCCTGCTGAGGAGCAGCAACATTAATCTGTCTCTGAATCATATAAAATACATTGAGCTTACTGCGTTTATTGAGCTTATATCCTGTGGAAATACGCAGTCTCCAACGATTATACAACCACCCTTCCCTTTTATTTTGAGTGATCATTTCGTAACTGAACTTAGGTGTAAATTTTAGTTTTTTTCGGCTATAGCCAATAGAAAACCGATTTCTAAATGAATTCAATACTGCATCATCACCCAAAGCATGATCAAAACGGACACGATACTCGAGTTTAAATCGATTTACTTTAAAATCATAGGCTGTTCTGGAGATAATGAGTTGCTCTGTGCTATTATCAAAGGGATCTATACTATACCTAAAGGATAAACTAGACTTTATTCTTTTATTTACAGAATAGGCAATCTCTGGCTCTATGAATGCTACTTTTTGGGTGGTGGCATTCTGATCTAGTCGATCTGCAAAAGATAAGGAGGCATCCCATTTTTTAGAAAGCTCTTTATCGATCTGTATGGAGAACCAGGTCTCAAAATCATTATTCAGTGGGCTATCCTGAGCGATGATGCTGCAAGAAGCCAATGTCGCGATCGTAAACAGGAACGCTATCTTAAGCCTGAGGCTTGTAGTATACCTTAAGTTGAGCTGTATCATTCAAGAAATTCATTGATTTAATTTCAAATCGGGTGACGTTCAGTCTTGTTCTATTCTGGAGATCTGCTACTATTTCTTCCACTCTATCTTGCTGGATGAGATCTATTTTTTCGTATTGGATGCTTTTGTATTGTTCGTTTTCTACAAACCAGAGCTTTTCCATGATAAAGACGGCCATCAGTATTAAGCCGTTCATTAAAGCTACTTCTATGAGGTTTTTTCCTATGGCCGTGATCAGTGCTACCGCGATCGCCGTAAACAGATAAGACATTTCTTTTATCGGAATGGTAATCGTACGATATCTCAGTATCCCGAATATCGCAAATAAACCAAAAGCCACTCCCATCGAGATCTCGGCAGTCTGCATTACAAAACAGATAAAGAAGATGATGATATTGAGTAAAAAAAATGAAAAGGCAAACTCCTGATCTTTTTTGAACGAATAGTAAATCACTCTGACCAATATGGTAATTACGACTAAGTCTATTGCAAACTTTAATCCCATGGATACTAACGACTCTGTCATACGGCTACACTTTCTATTTTTGCAATCATCCTAATTTTCTGCTTAAACCTATTCTGCTTCATCCCATCACGGAGATTTAATATCCCGAGACAATACTTAGAACAGGATACTCGGTTAATATCAAAATTTCTTAAATCTATAATCGTATCTAGGTTTTTACTAAATACTTTTTGCTTGAGCTCTAGGATCAATAATGAATCATATGATTTAGATACTCCATTTTCAGAAAATGAAATGTTTGTATCTATGGTCATCTTTTCATCGGTATGCTCATTGAGCAAAGTGATCCGATCGTAGTCGACTATGATGTTTTTCTTTAAATCCACGGCTCCCCTCTTAGAGAAGTTTAGTATAAAATCTACGGGCAATATGCCAGGGGCCTCTTTACTGAGTAGCATCCTGTTTTTTTCGATGAGGCCTTTGTTGTTCTTTGTCTTTATTTCAAAAAACTGAATTCCATTTTCGTAGGTACGTAATCTGAATTTTTGTCTATTGTTGCGTTCGTTATGGTGATCATAGAAAGACTGCAATTCTAGGCTATCATAATATTGTGAGACATAGTGTTGATTCCGCTGGTTATCGACTTCTAGTACTTTCCAGTCTTGCATGAAATGCAA
>CALDEN010000101.1 GCA_937942405.1 uncultured Saprospiraceae bacterium | reverse complement strand
AGTACATTTTCTGCCTCTGCTCTGTCTAGGTAATACCCTAGTCTTACTTTGGTAGAATTAGACTTAAATACTTTATACAGATTTCCAAACTGAGTCAGTCTTTCAAATTTTGAAAGATTGATTCTATTTTTGAATAGAGCTGCGACTTGGATAAAAAATACATCATCATTAGCAGATAATATTTCATTAACTGCTATCAGTCTAGCTTGAGATAACTCTGAAACGATGGTCTCAGAAGATACCGTCTTTACATCTGTGTTACCTGAAGTCGCTCCTTCTTTAGAAGTCGGAATCTTTACTCTTGCAGGCACATCGCTGTCCTTTTTGTAATCAGATATTTTTATTCTCGCTGGCATCGAAGCCTCTGTAGAAGAAACTGGGATGGCCTCTATTGCATTTGTTGTATTCTTATTCATTTGTGATAAGTCCACCGCAGGTGGTACCACATTGGGGTCTAACTTATAATCCGTAGGAACCTCTACGTTATTACTAACGACACGAGTATTGGATGCATACGCATCAGATGGTTTTTGCAAACTATTTAAATTTACAGCCACCGGTACAAAAGCATCATTACTTGCATACTCTTCAGGACTAGACATCGGTGTCGCCACATAGATATCATCTTTTCCTCTACCCCCTAGTCTGTTAGACGTAAAGTAGTAATCCTTAGTACGTGGATTTATAGAAAAGAAGTAATCATCTGATAGCGAGTTTACACCATTACCCATGTTTTCTGAAAATGTCCATCCTCCATCTATTACTTTAGATTTAAATACATCGAAGCCTCCTAGACCTTGGTGATAATCTGAAGAAAAGTATAAAGTCTGTCCATCAAAAAATGGAGTGATTTCGTTTCCTGTTGAGTTTATCTGACCACCTAGATTTTCTGGGTAGGTCCACTCATTATCTTTAAGGTAACTCACATAGATATCATATCCTCCAAAACCTCCTGGTCTATTAGATGCAAAATAGAGTGCTGTACCTCCATAAGCCATGCAAGGAAAACCCGTAGCATAACCGATCTCATTGTGTTTAAAAGCTACCTCATCGGTAAAGTCCCCATTTTCATTGGCTGTAGCCAAATAAAGACTCATGTTATTATCTTCTATACCTACAAAATCAAATCCATCTCTGAAGCTATTTTTTGTATATGCACATCTTGTTAAATCTGTCGCATAAGATATCGGGCCTAAGTTTTCATCATCTTTAAGAGCGTCTCTTAGAGAGTGCAATGGATCTCTCATACTCGGATTATCGCTAATCGTGTAAACGAGTCTATTTTTCACCTTGGCTTGGATCTGATTATCGTTACGATCTCCTACGATCCCGTCTAGGCTTTTTCTAAACGAAGAAAAAACAACTTTGCCATTATAGAATGATACTCCAAAGTCAGAATACTTACTATTCCCTCCGAAGAGTCTTAGATCATATGCTTCCTCTTCCATGAGATTATTCATCGCAAAATCACAACTCAATGCATAATGCTCTCCTACGATCGGATTATGTTGCTTGTAATTCCAGTAGATCTCTTGAGCTTCTGCATATTTCCCTACAGACTTCAGTGTGTGGGCATAATTTAAATAGTACGCAGGATGATCTACGATCTCCTTTCCTATTTTACGGTACCATGACACCGCATCGATGGGCTGATTAGTCCTACGATAACATTCTGCCAATTTCAATATGGCATCTCCATTATTGGGGTTTTCTTCTTTGAGTGATTTACGATAATTACTTATCGCTAGATTGTAAGCCTTTAAGTCAAATTGCTTATTGGCTTTTTTAAATATCTTTTGTGAGTATCCCTGAGTGATCAAAAGACCAGATAACATCAAAAAGACTAAAAATAGCTTCTTAGACATCTGTGTATGAGTTTTCTTATGTATTATAAAAAACAAATATATGAATTAAGCTGCTTAACAGTGTATAATACATTAAAAAATTTTCATATATATAAAATTTCTATAAATATGGGTATGGATATAGGCTCAACAGGCCTATTTATGGCTTCTCAAAACACAATAAATACAAATAATAAGGGCTATTTTTCGAGTTTACCCAATCCGAATACGATGATAAATCCGATGATGGAGCAGATCACTACATATGGTATGCTAGGATCTCCGTTAAGATAATCTGCAGGTAAGACGTTGAGCTCTTTTAAAATCTTGTACTCGACCTCTCCTGCATTTTGTAGACGGCCCATCACTTGATCGTGAATAATCTCACCGGTTTCTTTATCCATAATAATGGTTGGATTTCTCCAAGGCCATATTTTATTGAGCGAACCGATCATAAAACCCGTGAGCAGTGCAAGTGTCTGATTATAATAGTTCTTAAAAGTCCAAGAAAGCACTCTAGAAAATACCGCAAGTCCCGTCAATGCTCCTAAACCAAAAACAAAGAGGATCTTAAAATCCGCAAGTGATGGAGATGTCAGGAAATCTTTAAGCGTAGGGATCACAATGGTATACATCCCCATCAAAAGCAAAATAAAACTCCCAGAAACCCCGGGAAGAATCAAAGCTGATATCGCGATCGCCCCTGAAATAAAAAGCATCCATGGTGCCGTCGACCCTTCTGTCGGTGAAATGAGGGTAATCCCAAAAGCGATGCAAAATCCTAAAATGATCAATACTATGGCACTTATATCCCAACTAGTAACCTTTCTTCCTATGTAGATGCATGATGCTACGATCAGCCCAAAAAAGAATGCCCA
>CALDEN010000100.1 GCA_937942405.1 uncultured Saprospiraceae bacterium | reverse complement strand
TAGAGCTTTTCCGCCCATCTCTAGGATAGATTGAACAGTAATTTGGGCCGAATCGATATTAATATCAGCGACAACTACATGAGCTCCATGCTGAGCAAAGAGCATCGCCGTAGCTGCTCCTATTCCTGATCCTGCACCGGTTACGATGACTGCTTTATCCTTAAACTCCTCCATTTTGCTTTTTGAGTTTTTCCTTCTTTTTGTTTTCGATATAGAGCTTGAACATAGAGAGCTTTTGTCGTACTTCGGGGCTCCACCATACATTCATTGCGGCATTTAGATTGGTCTCAGCATCATCTCCGAGTCCGTCTCTCCAGCCTGCTCTCAGTTTTGCTTTGGTCGTTTTCAGTATCTGTGGATCGAAGGATAAGTACCGTTCCATCTGCTTTATCGCTTGTGGCATGAGCTCTTCATCTTCTACCAGCTCGTCTACCAGTCCAGCTGCTAGAGCGTTTTCAGGAGTGAGTAAATTTCCATTCATGATGTTGTAATAGGCTTTTTGGCTTCCAAGCCAAAATCGATACGCCTTAATCAGACTATCTGTAATCTGTACGTTTACACTGAGTTCGTTAAGTCCTATGCCATACTGCTCGCCTCTACACATAACTCGATAATCTGCACCGAGTACGATTACCGTTCCCCCAGCAGGACAATGCCCATTAATCGCACTGATAAACATCTTACTAAACTGTACCAGCTCGATATGCATATTTCCGAATGCCGTAAAGAAAGCACTCATCTCGGCTTCAGTATAATCGTAGAGCTCGATGATATCTAAGCCTGCAGAAAATATTCCTTTGATCCCAGTAAGTATGACTCCTCTACAAGTATCATCGGCTTCGATCTCTCGGAATACGCTTCTGATCTCTTGAACCATTTCCATATTGAGAGCATTTACTTTGGGGCGATCTAGATAGACGATACAGTAATCTCCCTTTGACTCTTTGCGACAGTACTTCATATTACATATAATTTTGAATTCGGTTTTTTTCGACAGCAGTCCATGCCATTTTACAGAACAGAGCACAGGCTCTATCTAGATTGGCAAATTTCTTATTGGACGTCAGTCCGTTTTTATATCTAAAAAAGATCTGCTGTACGATCACAGCGATCTTAAATAATCCATAGGCATAGTAGAACACTTCATGCTTTACATCATTACCAGATAGTAAACTATAGTTATGCAGTAGTTCCTCTCGAGTAGGGTTTCCCTCTAACGATGTCGCTGACGGTATGATATGTGCCGCAGGGCCATCAGAGGCCATCACCCAGTAAGCCATCGATGTTCCTAAGTCCATCAGTGGATCTCCTATCGTACACATCTCCCAGTCGAGCACGGCTTTTATACTCGACCAACCATCATCTGCAAACACTACATTATCATACTTGTAGTCATTATGTATCAGAGCATGGGCATATTCTTTAGGTTGCTTATCCTCCATCCATCTCATGAGTTTATGGGCTTCTGGGATATCCATTGTAGCTGCTTTGAGATATTGCTTACCCCAGTTGAGTACTTGTCGCTCGACATAACCTTCTGGTTTACCGAGATCAGCTAGGCCGATAAGCTCATAGTCCATTTGATGTAAATCCACAAAAAGGGATAACCACTCTCGACTGATCGGCTCGAAATCCTTCTTGGCGAGCTTCCGATCTACACACTCGTCCGTAGTCAGAATAATGCCCTCGATCCGCTCCATGATGTAAAATGGACTGCCCGTGATTTCCAAGTCATCGGTATACACATATGCCTCCGGCACACTACCGAATGCAGGCTTCAATGCCGACAGCACTTTAAATTCTCGCTCCATGTCATGCCCTCTTTTCACGGCTCCCTTGGGCGGACTACGTAGTACATATTCCTTATCTTCTACCCTTAGGAGGTAGGTGAGGTTACTGTAACCATTAGAAAACTGCTGGATATCGATCTCAGCATGGAGTGAAGAGACCAATTGATTTTCAACCAGAAAAGCCAATATGTTCTTTTCATTCAATTCTTCTCCTTTTCTAACCGGACTCAGCATGGAATTATATCATTAATTTGTAGTAAGTTAGGCATTCTCTTTACTTTGGGTTTAGTTTTTAAGCAGATATATTGACTATGAAAAATAATTTTGATTTAGATGGTAAAGTAGCGATCATCACTGGCAGCTCCAAAGGCATCGGTGCCAGCATGGCTAAGGCATTGGCTGAGCAAGGAGCTAAAGTCATCGTGAGCAGCCGACGGCAAGAAGCTGTAGACATAGTGGCTGCAGAAATAAATGCCGCGGGAGGAACGAGTGCTGCAAAAGAATGCCACGTAGGCAAAAAAGATCAATTGGACGCTCTAGTGCAGTTTGCTGTGGATACCTACGGAGGGATCTATATACTGATCAATAATGCGGCGACCAATCCTGTTTTTGGAAAATTGGCTGATGCCGATGGAGAAGTGTTCGACAAGATCATGAGCGTCAATGTAAAAGCATGCATGCAATTATCCAATCTCTGCTACCCCATCATGTCTAGTAGAGGTGGTGGATCCATCATAAATATCGCCTCTGTAGAAGGCATAAAACCCTCGTTCGGTCTCGGAATGTACAGCATCAGTAAGGCGGCTCTCATCATGCTCACAAAGTCTCAAGCCAAAGAATGGGGTCGCAAAGGAATCAGATCTAATGCCATCTGCCCTGGACTGATCCAGACCAAATTTAGTAAAGCCTTATGGTCAGATGAGCAAAGTCTTAAAGACTTCGTGGGAGATATTCCATTGCAACGTATGGCACAGCCTGATGAGATGGCAGGCCTAGCATTATACCTTGCCTCTAATCAATCTTCCTACACGACCGGTGGAGTTTATGCCGCTGATGGTGGATATCTGATCGCTTAAAAAAAGAACCATGAACTTCGAACATACCCCTAAATCTCTCGAGTTACAATCTAAGCTGACCGACTTTATGGATCAGCACATTCATCCTCTAGAGAAAGAAATGAGGGCATTCCATATGGAGCATTTATGGCAGCACCACCCCAAAATGGAAGAACTTAAAACTTTGGCTCGAGCCAATGGATTATGGAATCTGTTCCTACCCAAAACATACGGAGATTACAGTCCAGGCCTCAGTAACCTAGCATACGCTCCCCTCGCCGAAATCATGGGTCGTGTGCTCTGGTCGTCCGAAGTGTTTAATTGCTCGGCACCTGATACTGGCAATATGGAAGTCCTCGCAAAATATGGCTCAGAACAGCAAAAACAAGAATGGCTCACACCGCTAATGGAAGGAAAGATCCGATCGGCCTTCCTCATGACAGAGCCCGAAGTAGCCTCTTCTGATGCCACCAATATCGAAACATCCATCACTAGAGATGGAGACAACTATGTCATCAATGGCCGCAAATGGTGGTCTTCTGGAGCCATGAATCCCAGCTGCAAAATGTATATCATCATGGGAAAGACAGATCCGACTGCAGATAGACACACACAACAAAGCATGATCATCGTCCCTGCCGACACCCCTGGAATAAAAGCCATACGACCTATGCGGGTATACGGAAGTCTCGACTCTCCAGAAGGTCATGCCGAGATACAACTAGATGATGTCACCGTGCCCGCCGCTAATCTCATCCAAGGCGAAGGTGATGGATTCCGGATCGCTCAAGGACGACTAGGCCCAGGAAGAATACATCACTGTATGCGACTCATCGGAGGTGCTCAGCGATCCCTCGAGTTGATGGCTCAGCGAGTAACCGAACGGAAGACATTCGGCAAAGAG
>CALDEN010000099.1 GCA_937942405.1 uncultured Saprospiraceae bacterium | reverse complement strand
TCTTATGTGGCCAATACGACCACAGGCGGGGTAAATCATGTACAATCTTTTACCATACTGCCGGGTATATTGAATACAAAGGAAGAGATCGAAGGGGTGCTCATAAAGGGGGTAGGAGCTGATTTTAGCTGGTCTAATATGTCACAGTATATTATAGAGGGAGATTCTATCGAGACAGTCATAGATGGGATAGGCTCTAAAGATGCCGTTATCTCTAAAGTGATCGCTCAGCGTATGGGCTTATCATTGGGTGATCGATTCAATGTAGATTTTATCATAGACGATAAACAGCGAAAGAGACAATTTACAGTCAAGGGTATCTACAATACGGGACTGAACGAATATGATAAGAAGTTTATCCTCGTGGATCAGCAAAAAATTCAAGCAGTATTGGGCTGGAGCCAAAATCAAGTAGGAGGCTTAGAGATTTTTGTAGAAGACATCGATGACATCGAAGCGATCTCAGAGTATGTGTATTATGATATCCTTCCGTCTAGTCTGTTTTCTGAAACGATCAAGGAAAAATTTGGGAACATCTTTGAATGGTTAGAATTGCAAAATATAAACGAGACCGTGATTCTCATCCTGATGGTTATTGTGGGTATTATAAATATGATTACGGCCTTGCTGATTCTTATTTTGGAACGTACCAAAATGATCGGTATCCTCAAAGCCTTAGGAATGAAAAACTGGGGCATTAGAAAACTCTTCATTTATTTTGCTGGTCATATTGTGCTTAGAGGATTGATCATCGGTACGATTATCGGAGTAGGTGTATGTCTATTACAGCAGTACTTTGGGTTTATAACCTTAGACGAGAAGAATTATTATCTCTCTGTTGCCCCTATAGAACTCAATGTATGGAATGTGCTGTTGCTCAATGTGGCCACAGCGATCATCACTCTCATGTTTTTGACGATCCCCACCTACATAATCACCTATATCACTCCTGTAAAGGCCCTTAAATTTGACTAGTGTCTTTTATAAGTAGTCGGATCAGTTACGCTATATCTACATTTGGCATCAGGCTCAATAGATTAGTCTGCCATCTTTTCTTTATCAAGGATGATTGTATTCCTAGACAAGAGCATGGAATTGACTGGGTCATAGATTTGCTCTTTTATCTACTGGATGTGATGGGTGTTTCTGAGATATTAGACATAATTCATAATGGCTTAAAGCCAAAAAGAAAACTAAATCCGGAGGAGTTAACCTTAGCTAGAGGGATCATCGGCGAGGATTGTGATCTGGGAATAGTATACCTTACCGAAAAAACAAGACCACTCAAGGCCGATCTTTACTATGCCTATGTTTCTTTCAATACCATTAATAGCATAGAGCAGCTATCTAAAGCCATACTGATCCATGAGCTGGTCCATATATGGCAATACCAGCGTTACGGTTCTGTGTATATCTATAGAGCCTTAAAAGCCCAAAATACCAAAGCCGGTTATGATTATGGAGGATATGCGGGGTTGCTGGATAAGCTCCAATCCGAAGATGGCTTACTTAGTTTTAATTTCGAACAGCAAGCCTCAATAGTCGAGGATTACTATCGCATTAGTGTAAATCCTTTCACTGACCTCTCGATACTTAAGATTTATGAGCACTTTGTTTACCATTTAGTCTATAAAAAGTCGAGATTTGTGGCTTAGTATTTGAATTTATAAAAAGACATATTTACTCACTCAGCATTCCTAGATGGACCCCGATAATGATACAGTATTACCAAAAAGTAGGAGGGCAATTAGAGACTAGAAAAGGATTAGAGGACTCTGTATGGGTAAATGTTACACCTGATACAACTTCTACCTCAGATTTAGAAAAGCTGGCTCATGAGCTGAAAATCCCATTAGACTTTCTTACCGATTCTTTAGATATCGATGAGCGATCTCGTTACGAGCGAGAAGACGATGCAGTACTGATACTTTTTAATACGCCTTTTCTCAATGACTCGTCTAATGAGGCAGAGGCTATCTATGTCACTCTACCATTAGGTGTGATCATGACGAGAAATCATATAGTGACCGTATCTGCAAAAGAAAATCCAGTACTGGAAAAATTCTTCCTAGGAACCATCAAGAAGTTCAATCCCAATGATCGGAAGTTATTTGCCCTTCAGCTTATGGAGCAAAACGTAAAAAGCTTTCTCGAATGTCTGAATAAACTCAATCTTAGAAGGAATCTCATCGAGCAAGAACTATATAACTCGAGTAGAAATGCTGAATTGCAACAGTTACTACGTATCGAAAAGAGCTTGGTATACTTCGTTACTGCTCTGAGTACCAATGAGCTTCTCAAAATGAAAATGAAGCGTACAGATCTTCTCAAAATTAGGGATTTAGATTATCACGATGATCTGTTTGAGGATTTGCTCATCGACAATAGTCAAGCCTTAGAGATGTCAAACGTATATACCAACATACTCGGAGGTACGATGGAGGCTTATGCATCGATTGTATCCAATAATCTAAATGTATTTATCCAACGACTTACCATTATTACGAT
>CALDEN010000098.1 GCA_937942405.1 uncultured Saprospiraceae bacterium | reverse complement strand
GCATTTAAGACCATCTTGAATGATTTCCATATCCTCAATTATGGAGCAGAATTTATCAATCAAAAAAACACCTCTACAGTCGGTTTCTTAAATCAGACGGGAACATTTAAAGATGAGTTATCTCGGAACCAGTATGCACTTTTTGCATCGACAGATTATTACTTCAGTAAAAACCTAGCATTTAAAATCGGTGTCCGAGGAGAGTACAACTCTTTGCTCAAAACCAAGGAAATAGATCCTCGACTGACACTAGCATATAAGCTAGGAAGTAAGGGTCAGATGAGTGCTGCATATGGTCGTTATAACCAAGAGATCGGAGCTCCGTTTTTATATTCTAACACGGCTGTTGCCAATGAAAAATCAGAACACTATCTCCTGAACTATAATTTTAAAAATGACAAGACTATACTAAGATTAGAGACCTATTATAAGAAGTATAAAGACCTCGTTACTTATGACCTTAAAGATTTTGAATATACCGAAGTGGCTAATGATGGAAAAGGGGAAGCCTATGGTTTTGACCTATTTTTTCGAGCAGATAATCACATAAAGTATGTAGACATGTGGGTAAGTTACAGCTGGATACATAATGAACGTAAGTACAAAGACTACCCGACCATAGCCACCCCTGGATATTCTACAGATCATAATTTCTCATTGGTAACAAAGACTTGGATTCCTAGTTTAAAATCACAACTAGGGCTTACCTACAATCTATCTAGCGGTAGACCCTATGATGATAAAAACTCTCCAGAGTTTATGACTGCCCGATCAAAAATGTACAACAACCTTAGTATGAGCTGGGCATATTTGATCTCACAACAGAAGATCCTATTTGTCTCTATATCCAATGTTACCCGATTTAAAAATCAATACGGATCGAGATATGCCGATACTCCTAACAGTGAAGGAGTCTATAATTCAGAGATCATCAGACCCAATGACGATCAATTTTTCTTTGCGGGATTTTTCATCACACTTAGTAAAGACAAGATGAAAAATCAATTAGACAGCTTATAATCTGTCTCTGTTAAAAACGATAATAACAACTCATCTCACTTATACTACGGTTCGTCCAGAGATACTTTTTATAACCCTGACATGCCCGCATATTTGAGATATAATTACAAACCATTTAATCAACATAAAAAAAGAAATCATGAAACAATTAATCCACGTATTCTCCTTAGTATTATTAAGTTCCGTTTTTACAATAGCACAAGATGCGATCCTCGTAAGTAATGAATCGACCACTGCTGAAACCTGCACGCTGACTATCGAACTCACAAATTTAAAATCTGATCAAGGACAAATTATGATCGGGCTTTATGATACAGAAAATTCATGGCTAAACACTTCGTATAAAAGTGAACGGATATCCATTAAAAATGGAACAGCAATCGTCGTATTTAAAGATGTTCCTTATGGTACGTATGCCGCTTCTGCAGTACATGATGAGGACAAAGATGGCAAGATGAAAACTAGAATGTTTGGAATTCCTGCAGAGCCATACGCAAGTTCTAGAGGAGCTATTGGAATGTTCGGTCCACCTAAATGGGAAGATGCTAAATTCATCCTATCTAACAACACAGCTACAGAAGTCATCAAATTTTAATAACTCTTTAAAACATAAAATCATGAAATATATAATCACGATAGTTATCCTAACATTTACATTTTCAATCAATGCTCAAGATCAGTACACCAAAGGAATGCAAAAAGCATTTGAGCTATGGAGCCAGAACAAAAATACTGAGGCCACAGCCATGTTTGAGAGAATAGCTCAAGCCGAAAAAGAAAACTGGATACCTAGCTACTATGCTGCCAATGTACTCATCACATCATCTTTCCAGTCAAAGGACAAGGTAGTCGTTAATGAGATGCTCGAAAAGGCATTAAAGCATATCTCTACAGCCCATAAGATATCGCCTAATAATTCAGAGATCGTCACATTAGAGGGACTATTATATACTGGATATGTAGCTATGGATCCAGGTACCTATGGCATGAAGTACTCTGGTAAGATTATGGCCTTACACCAGAAAGCCGTGGAGCTAGATAATACTAATCCGAGAGCCCATACAAATCTTATCGGCTATGAAATCGGAAGTGCAAAGTTTTTCAATACAGATTTAGCCACATTCTGTGATAGATTGCAAAAAGTGATCCCTATGTTTGAGAACGATACACAGGACATGCCTTTTGCACCGACTTACGGCATCGATAGAGTAAAGTCATCCATCAAAGAATGTGGGTGTTAATTTAGTATTATCATAAACCATGAACTACCTACAAGAATTTAAAAAAGCTACTATTGTTCTAATCGCTATTAACATAGTTTCGATAGGTATACATTTCTTTTTCGGATTTGAACTTAACTTTTTTAAGCTTAAGGAATTACTCATCACCAATACTTTATTTACGTATGCGTTTTATTTTGCCAATGGCTTTTTAGTTGAAGCACTTGATAAATGGATGCCATGGAATCCAAATCCTCAAAAAAGAGCGATCGGAGGATCTCTTATTACACTGGTCGTAAATCTTATAGTGGTTTATGTAGTCGTTACCTTAGTTGCCGTATATGCATATGGAGGAGATGTTGATTATGTTTTCACCAATAATGGAAAAAACACCGTCTTTTCGGCATATATAATTATAGTAATTATAACGCTCATTTTTTATAGCGTCGGTTTTTTTAAGCAAGTACAAGAAGGCAAATTAATCAATGAAAAATTAAGAAAGGAAAAAGTAAGTGCGGAATTAAATGCCCTTAAAGCTCAAGTAGATCCGCATTTTTTATTCAATAGTTTCAATGTATTGTCTGGATTAATCGATGAAGACCCTCCACAAGCACAGAAATTTTTATCGGGTCTATCTAAAATTTATAGATATGTATTGGAAAATAGAAATGAGGAATTAGTTACGCTATCAGAAGAGTTAAAATTTGCAAAGCAATATCTCGAATTACAAAAAATGCGTTTTGAGAACAGTATTTTTCTTGATCTAAATGTTGATGAATCTCTCATGCTAGAAAAACTGCCAGCACTGAGCTTACAATTATTGTTAGAAAACGCAATTACACATAACGGATTTGATACTAAAGATCCATTACATATTTCTATAGAGTCTGTAAATGGAAATTTGGTTGTAGGAAATAATAAACAGCAGCGGAATAAACTTACAGCTGGAAACGGGATGGGTTTGAAAAATATAGAGCAACGATACGAGCTTCAGAAAATTGAAGGTTTTAAAATTGAAGATTCACAAAAGTCTTTTATTGTTCACTTACCACTTATCTCATCATGATCAATGCAGTAATAGTCGAAGACGAAGGTGTAGCTGCCAGAAAAATGCAAAGGATGTTAGAGTCCAGAAACATAGAAGTTCTCCAAACGATCGGATCTATATCTGAGCTCAGAGACTTCATCGATGGCCCCCAGAAACCTGATCTCTATTTTATGGATATCCACCTGAGTGACGGAGTGGTTTTCGATTTATTGTCAGAGGACACGATAGAAGTCCCTATCATATTTACGACTGCCTACGACCAATATGCGATCAAAGCATTTAAACAAAACAGTATAGATTACCTCTTAAAGCCCATCGATGATGACGAACTAGACAAAGCCATCTCAAAGTTTAAAAAGAGTAATCAACAAGTAGACCTCTCTGCACTATCGGCATTGCTCCATGCTCAAAAAACTCCAGTAGCATTTAAAGAAAGGCTGAGTGTCCGTATTGGAGATAAGATAAGAAGCATCAATATTGCAGATGTCAAAATGTTCTACAGCTCAGAAAAAGTAAACTATCTGCTCAATGCTGATGCGAGGGCCTATCCGATAGACTATTCGATCGAAGAGATTTATCAAAAACTGGACCCTAAGCAATTTTTCCGAGTGAGTCGAGGATATGTCATTGCCATATCGGCGATTACAGACGTGATCGCTTATTCTAATTCCAGACTTAAAGTCAAAATAGATGCTGCTGATAAGCATGAGATCATCGTTGCTCGAGATCGAGTCAAAGACTTTAAAGAATGGCTGGGATAATGGATCTACCTAAAATTAAGACTGCCAAGATCCCACAGATCTCTAAAAAAATGCTCAACTTGTACAGTCTACTTTGACCTAAGTAAATAAAAAAATGATCGTAATAGATGACATCCTAATTAGTGATGAGGTAATCGAGAAGAAATTTATCTGCAATCTAGATAAATGCAAGGGTGCATGCTGTAAATCGGGAGACTATGGAGCTCCTGTCACCGCCAAAGAAAGCGAGATATTAGAAAAAATCTATCCGATCATAAAAGATACATTGACCGATGAGGCTGTCGCCAAAATAGAGGAAAGTGGACTGACCAAAACCTTTAAAAAACCCGACTCTTTTGAAGGGACTAATCTACTAGAGGATGGCTCATGCGTATTCCTCAAAGAAAACGAAATCGGAATGCTAGAATGCATGATCGAAAAAGCCCATAACAAAGGGGACATCGATTTTAAAAAACCCATTTCCTGCCACCTATATCCGATACGTATTGTAGAAAACCCTGCAGTAAAATTGACTGCGGTAAACTATGATGAGTGGGATATCTGTTCTGCAGCATGTGAGCTAGGTATAAAAGAAGACGTGCCTGTGTATCAATTTTTAAAAGAAGCAATCGTTCGCAGATTTGGAGAAGACTTCTATGAGCAGCTGGATGGGGCTTATGAGTTTAAAAAAGAGAGTTAGTCATTGTGCACTCTCCCAAAATTGGCAATACCAATTTTACCCTCTCTTGAAAAAGAGGGTACAGCTAACATCTCGACCACCCTGTCTTTTCGACCGAGGCACGAGCGGAGAAATCTTTGTCCATTCAAAGAGTAAATGCCTTTGTACAAAACAATCCGTCCCAGACACAAAGATGTTTCGGCAAGCTCAACATGACAAAGTGAATAGAAACAAGTCTTTGAAAGAATCAAGAAACACAGGTATTTTCATATTTAAATTCTTCCATATCGTCACTAATAGTTGCCTTTTTGGCTTAAAGCCAAAATCAAAAATGACATTTAAGCAGAAAAAAGGAACTTATTGCACCTTGGTAGGTATTTTGTTAATGTATATAGTGTAAAATAGATATAAATGACATACGATAACTTTACTATAAAGGCTCAAGAGGCAATCCTTAAATCTCAACAGCTCGCAGGTAGCCTCGACCAGCAGCAGGTGGATACTACACATCTTATCAAAGGAATTACAGAAACCGATGAGCAACTCAGTACGTTCCTTTTCAATAAAGTAGGAATTAATCTATCGATACTCAAAAGAGAACTCAATAAAGCCTTCGAAAAATTACCAAAGGTTACCGGAGACGGAGTAGGCAAGCAATATCTGACCAATGATTCTAATCAAGCTCTAAGTAGAGCAAAGAAAATGCTCAAGGATTTCGGTGATGAATTTATCTCTTTGGAGATGATCCTCTTGGGAATCATTACTGGAAAAGATACTGGTGCCAAAATCTTAAAGGATCTAGGTGCTACAGAAAAGGGCCTCAAAGCAGCCATTACAGAACTGAGAAAAGGAAGAAAAGTGACCGAACAAAGCGACCAAGAGTTCAATGCTCTGAAAAAATATGCCATCGATCTATGCGAAAGAGCAGAATCTGGCAAACTCGACCCCATCATCGGTAGAGACGAGGAGATTAGAAGAATCCTCCACATCCTCAGTCGTCGTAAAAAGAATAACCCACTCCTCATAGGTGAGGCCGGTGTCGGTAAGACCGCCATCGTAGAAGGAATCGCATGGAGGATCGTAAAACAAGATGTACCAGAAAACCTAGCGTCTAAAAAAATATTCAGCCTAGATATATCGGCTCTTATAGCTGGAGCGAAATTTAAAGGAGAATTTGAGGAAAGACTCAAAGCGGTGGTAAAAGAAGTGCAATCCTCAGATGGAGACATTATCCTATTTATAGATGAGATACATACACTCGTCGGTGCAGGAGGTGGAAACGGTGCTATGGATGCGGCAAATATCCTCAAACCTGCTCTAGCTAGAGGAGAACTCAGGACCATCGGTGCCACTACGCTCGATGAGTATCAGAAGCACTTTGAAAAAGACAAAGCACTCGTCAGAAGATTCCAGACGGTAAATGTAGATGAACCGAGTGTAGAAGACACTATCTCTATACTCAGAGGGATACAAGATAAGTACGAGGTCTATCATAAA
>CALDEN010000097.1 GCA_937942405.1 uncultured Saprospiraceae bacterium | reverse complement strand
ACTTTTCTTTGACAAAATTGTATCCGGATCTTTTAAAAACTCAATTTTAGCCTGTTCTTTTATCTCATTTTGCTGTAATAAACCAAGCTGTGCAGTAATACCATCAAAAGATTTCAAAATAAAATACAAAGCACCTACAAGAAGAAATAGTAAGAGGAACAATTGCTTTTTATTAATAACAGATTTCTGTGGCATTACTTCTTCCAAAGGAATACCATTTAACATTTCTTCCATCTGAGTCCATGCTGCCGGATTCAATTCAGTTTTTTGTTGTCTCAATCTTGATCTGAAGTTCTTATTTTTCATTATTGCAGCTTTTCAATTCTGAAGAAATTGATACAAATCCTCGAAGTGCTTTTTTTGCTTTTGACAAGAGCCACTTAGATGTATTACTTTTTATTTCGGTTAGTTTTTCTATTTCTTTATGTGTATACCCTTCAATTTCATACAGATTGAAAATCAATCTTTCGCTTTCAGGTAATTTTTGAATTAACAACATGATTTCCTCTGTATCTATTTCATCCATCATATTTTCAAAGTCTGATGAACTCAGATTAGTGTGACCTATATGCACAGGTGCCAGATTAACTGTATGTTTTATACGACTACGGATATGATCTATTGCTGACCTCACCAAAATTACCCTTGCCCATCCCAGATAGTTAGTTCCTAGTTTATAATTCTTGAGATTCGTAAACACCTTCATCATTCCTAGATTAAAAACCCAGTCTCTTTCAGAATGATCATTAACATAAACTGCAACGGCAGCACACAATTCTCGATAAGTTATGGCATATAACTCCTCTTGTGCCGAACGTTTTTGTTCTATGCAGTGTACGATTATATGATCTAAATTTTCCAAAATATATCTTGAACGTTATGCTATTATTGCTTTACTAGTGTTCCTTGACAAGTAGATTCTCCTTCATCATCTACACTATACGTATTCTCAAATAAAAAGGCTGCATTCTCCATCGCTTCTATTCTACCTTCCATCGTAATGACATCAAATTCGCCACCTTCATTAAAAATTTGTTTCTCAATTAACAACATATTTTCTTGCTGAACACCTTCAAAAGTTACATCATCCTCAAAAAATAATGAATAGGTTTGTAAATTATCATCTAATTTCTCAATTCTAATTGCCGTAGACTCAGCATCGTCTCCTAATTCTCCCACACAGGTTAATTCACCAGAATATGAACCTGTAAAATCAATAGTGATATCCTGTTCGACAAGTTCCTCCTCAGAAGTACAAGAGGTTACAAAACCGAATGCAATAAAAAGTAGTAACTTTCTCATAAGTATATAATTTATCATTTGTTTATGTGATTCAAGTATATATCGAATGAGTTACACCATAGGGTTGGTGATTCATTAATTTATTTGAAATAATTCAAATAGTCCATCATAACATAGACATTCCTAGTACTTAACTATTGGCAGCGTTTAATAAAATAAAAGTTATCTCTTATTTTCTTAGCTCACTTAAAAACGCCCTTACACCAGAGAAAGAAACAACCCGCTCTTCAAAATACACCAGTGCTTTCTGCGACTCGGAATCTGTCGCTTTCATCTGATTCAGAATATTCTGTAGGTGCATTTTCATATGTCCTTTCTGTATACCCGTCGTTACGAGAGATCGTAGTGCTGCAAAATTTTGGGCTAGACCCGTAGAAGCTATGATACTCATCAGTGTTTTGGCATCTGGATCACCGAGCAGCTCTAAGGAACGCTTGGCAATCGGATGCAGATTAGTCAGACCACCTACGGTACCGATAGCCAGTGGCAGATCCATCCAGAATTTAAAGACTCCGTTCTCTACCTCGGCATTACTGAGACTTCTGTACTTCCCATCTCGGCTGGCATAGGTATGACCACAGGACTCGATCGCTCTAAAGTCATTACCGGTAGCCAGTGCTACAGCATCTACACCGTTAAATATTCCTTTGTTATGAGTGGTCGCCCTATAGGGATCGATGTGTGCTATTTTGACCGCAGTCACAAATTTTTCTGCAAAGGTGACGGCATCCATACCTCCGGTAAATTCTCCGAGATCGGCTACAGGACAGGATACCGATGCTCGTACGATACAGTCTGGAGTATAGTTAGAGAGTATACTCATGACGATCAGGACATCTTTTTCATGCTCTTCGAGCTTATCAGATTGGATGACATAATCACGGAGAGTCGCACCGAATCGTTCGAGACAAGAGTTTACAAAATTGGCCCCCATAGAATCACAGGTCTCAAAGTATGCCCGTATTTGATACAGCCCTTTTACCTCTAGGTTAAAATCGATCAATTCGATATCGATGATTCCTCCACCTCGTTTTTCCATATTTTGAGTAAGGTCTTTACTCTCAGAAATCAGTAATTCTTTTACCTGTGGAAATATTTTTTTGAGCTTAGCCGGGTCGCCGTTCCATTTAAAATGGACCTGTCCTACTTTCTGTGTATCTATAATATCTGTCGTAAATCCTCCTCTTGCCATCCAGAACTTAGCCGCTGCAGATGCTGCCGCAACTACTGAGGACTCCTCGATCACCATAGGGACGACATAGGTCTTCCCATCGATCAGAAAATTAGGAGCCACTC
>CALDEN010000096.1 GCA_937942405.1 uncultured Saprospiraceae bacterium | reverse complement strand
AATAAGAAAGGGAGAAAATAGTAATGATTCTCGGCCATGTCTTTCATGGAATCTGGCATGAGACTGTCGTCAAATAATCGACTTTTATCTAATGCAGAAATTCCAGACTTCCAGTTACCATCACTTACATCCCACGGGAAGTATCCTTGCTCGGCATTCTGTCTTCCGACAAAATTCCACATAAAGTAACGACCGTACATATACTTCATCTGATAGTTCCACATAAAGCTGAGGTTATATGCCATTCCGGCCTTACCTCTAGGTTTTTTACCTCCGTTGAGATAGGTTCGCCATGCTTCATGAAGCGGTTTACGATCGGAGTGTCCTGCTCTAGGAAATAGGATTTGGTCTTTTTTGGCATATTCATATGAAAACTTCTCATCGACGACTTCATATTTTCCATCTATGAGCCCATACTTATCTTCTCGCTTCATTCCGATCGGATCTGCATGATACATCGGACCCATTAAGAGTGGACGTTCTCCATACTGTTCTCTGTTGAGATATGGAAGTAGTCGAGTAGCATCACTCGGCGTATTCATGTTTATAGGGGTATCGGCATTGGCACGGATAGGAACTACACCGAGTGTAGAAAAACCCAATACGACCATTGTGATAGCCATGGTCGCAAGCTGCAACCAATACTTATTAGAAGAGTGAGAAAACTTAAATAGTCCAAATAGTATAGCAAATACGAGTAACATCGTAGGAATCAAACCTGAGTGAACAGGCATTCCTAGACTATTAACCACAAATACTTCTAAGTTTTTCCATACGGTAGGAATTCCAGCTACAATACCTTTCATTACCACAGCGATAGATATGACTCCGATCAGTAGACTTAAGCCTATACCGAGTATAGAAACTCCGTCGTTTTTCTTAAAGTAATAGAGTAATGCGATCGCAGGGAAAGTAAGAATACTCAATAAGTGAACTCCGATAGATAATCCCGCAAAATAAGCAGCTAGAATCATCCAGCGATCCGTTTCTTTTTCATCAGGGAGGTAGTACCACTTAACAGCCGCCCAAAAAGTCAAAGCCGTAAAGAAAGTAGACATGGCATATACCTCACCTTCTACCGCTGAAAACCATAGGGAAGTGGCAAATGTAGCAGATAATCCAGCTACTAGTCCAGCTCCCATAAGAGCTACGTTATCGCCTTTACTCGTCTCTTCCTCTCTACCTTTAAGTGCTAATTTTCCAAACATCATCGTAATCCATCCTACTAGAACGGCTGTCAAAGCACCGAATAGACCAGACATCAGATTAACCGCAAAGGCAATGTCCGTAGGATTGCTAGATACCACATCAGCTACCCAGGTAAACATCCGACCGATCAACATGTAAAGTGGTGCCCCCGGTGGGTGTACAACCTCTAGTTTATATGCCGCCAGTATAAACTCTCCACAATCCCAAAGACTTCCTGAAGTCTCGGCTGAGAAAAAGTAAACTAAAAAAGCAATGATAAATAGTATGAGTCCTGTAAGTCTCGATGTTTGCTTAAAAGTGTTCATAAATAAACGTTTAAGTAATGCCTTCCTCCTCTAATTCTATCAACTCGGCAAAGGTAGTTATATATTAGAGTTAGTCGTAATTTAAGAGGTTTGTATTGTAATCCTCTCGGCCAAAACTATCATAACGTTCAAAGGGCATTCTCATTATAAATCATCTAGCTTATTCTACAAAAGACGATTTTCGAAGGTTAAAGCAGAGATTAATGGTAATTTTGTCCCAGCGTTTAACAGTCTAAAACATGAAATTTCTTCTTTTAGCGGGATTGGTAGTTATTATATATCGGATGATAAATCCGCCCAATAACTTGACAGAAGGGAATACTAAAGAATCCACTGATTATACAGACTACGAAGAAATAGAGTAAATGACAGAATACAAGTTATCAGATGCGATCATATTTAAGTCCAGAAAGTACATCGTCGCTCATAAACCGGCAGGTATAAACTCTCAGGTAAATAGAGATGACGATAAGTCGCTTCAGGATCTCTTAGAAATATATGTAAAGCATAAATTATTCATCGTTTCTCGTCTAGATAGACCCGTGAGTGGGCTTGTACTCTTCGGGTCAGACTCTAAATCTGCTGCAGAGTTATCCGAACTCATGAGAACTCGGAAAATCGCTAAGACCTACCTCGCTCTGGTAGAGAAAAGACCTCCACAAAAAGAGCAGGTACTTACGCACTATGTATCTAGAAATGCAAAAAGTAGAAAATCACTCATAAATAATAGTGCAGTAAGTGGATATAAAAAAGCAGAATTAAAATATGAGCTGCTTCATAGCTTTGATAATTATCATTTGGTAAAAATCGAGACCATCACAGGTAGATTTCACCAGATCCGAGTGCAGCTGGCACATATCGGCTGTCCTATAAAGGGAGATGTAAAATATGGTGCTAGAAGGTCTAATCCCGATAGATCCATCCATCTTATGAGTTATGAGATGGGTTTTAATAGTCCGTTTTCTAATGAGAAAGTAAAATATACGGCAGTTATCCCTGATACAGATGGACTATGGAAGGCGGTAAAAGAGCTCGACATTTTTAAATCTTAACGGAATATGTAGTTTACATTTAGATCCAAGGAGGTTGAGATTTCTTTACTATATTGTTGTATACTACTTAGATCCTCTTTACCGATTTTTAAATCAAGGGACATAAAGTATTGAGGAGAAAAATAATAATCTAAACCTACAGAAAATTCAATACTGTTGATATCCTCTTTTATCGCAATATCGTCGTCCGTATTAATCTTACTTTTTGCCCAAAACATTTCAAGTCCTGCATTAAATCTGGTTCTAATAGAAGGTTGATACTGAATTTGCCACTGAGTAAATAGAGCTACTCTATTTGTTTTTTCTTCAAATGTAGTGATGTCGTCATCTCTTTCAGCGATCCGTTGAAAGTTTAATTTATTGAATTCAAGGCTGGTCTCGCCATTAAAAAACCACATAGTGCTGAGTGGTTTATTCAGATCATAGCTCATAAAAATGCTCGGAGATGAATAGATAAGATCGTTTTTATAAGTAAAGGATTCTATTAAAGAAAGTCTGCGATCATACGCATATGATAGGCCTATTCTAAATTCGTCATTGGCCTTTCTGAAATAATAGTTTTCAAAACTATACGTATCATATAGTAAACCAATCATAACAAAGTCATCAGCACGAACTAGCTTCTTTTCTATAAGGTGCTGAGCTAGTAATTCAAATCTTGCATTGGTAAGAAGTCTTGAGTCTACGAGATTTACATCTTCGTTTCTTAAACCTCTCAGAGTATTCAGTAAGTTACTCAGATCATCGACATCTTGATGAGAGATGGAATCAGTAATTATGTGATTATTTTGTTTGAGCACTCTAAATATAGCTATTGCTTTTAAGGGGTCTTCTATATTTTGAGCTCTGCCCATACCATAGGATAATTCTATTACGGAATCTGTGTAATAATCTTTACGAGTGGAAGGATTCGTATTAATCGCTCCGAAATATTTAAAATAAGAATATGAATTTCTGGTATCAAGATCAAAACCAATAAAGTCATTTTCGGAAAAATAAAAGTTAGCCCTATAGTTAAGGTCGGTTAAAGGAGTAATCTGCACTGATTTTTCTTGATCAATTCTTTCAGACGATAGATTAAATGAATTACTCCAATTGTACTCTACGTATTTATTTCTGGAGTTAATAAACATCAGGTGATTATGGTATACACTTAAATTTCCTCTATCTAAGGTTCTGAAATTTGAGTCCTGGTCTAATGAGTACGTGCTAAAACGAAACCAAGGACTAATAGAAGAAATACTTAATCGGACATCCCCTTGGATATATTTAGATAGATCATAGCTGTCTATTTGAGCATAGACGCTTTGTAGGCCCAGTACAAGTAGAATTAAGATAGACTGTTTTTTCATAGTTGCATCTATATAAGAGACTACCCAAGGGTAAATAGATAGCTATATTTGCACAAAAGATAAGCTATGTCAGAGAATATTTCAGGTAAAACAGATGTAAATAAATTAGGAGAGTTCGGGCTTATCGATCATCTGACTAAAGAGTTTACAACAAACCTACCCACGACGATAAAGGGAATCGGTGACGATGCAGCTGTAATCGATCATGGCGATCATGTCAGTGTAGTCAGTACAGATATGCTGGTAGAGGGCATACATTTTGACTTGATGTATACCCCTCTGAAGCATCTAGGGTATAAGTCCATCGTCGTAAACATCTCTGACATCTATGCGATGAATGCTACCCCTCAGCAGGTAACCATGTCTATAGCGATATCTAGTAAATACTCTGTAGAGGCATTGGAAGAACTCTATGCTGGAGTGTTCCTGGCATGTAAAGACTACGGTGTGGACCTTATCGGTGGAGATACAACCTCATCTCCCAAAGGTATGGCCATCAGTGTCACGGCGATCGGTAGAGCTGATGCAAAAGAAGTCGTATTCCGATCTGGAGCCAAGCCTGGAGACATACTCTGTGTAACTGGTAACCTAGGAGCAGCATACCTCGGCTTACAGATACTAGAGAGAGAAAAACAAATCTATCTATCCAATCCTGGAACACAGCCAGACCTAGAAAACGAAGAATATATCATCGGTCGACAATTAAAGCCGATGGCTCAAAAAGCAGCAGTAGACTACTTTAAAGAAAAAAAATTCCAACCGACAGCGATGATCGATGTATCTGACGGACTGGCTTCCGATTTATTCCACATATGTAAGCAGTCTGGAGTAGGAGCTTTTGTAGAAGAAGGGAAAGTACCGCTGCATCCTGATACAGAAAGGATGGCATTGAAGTTTAATCTAGATCCGATTACCTGTGCCCTCAACGGCGGAGAAGATTACGAATTACTATTTACTATAGATGAGAAAGACCTCGAAATGGTCAAATATATGCCTGGTGTATTTATCATCGGAGAGATCATTCCTGCTCAGGATGGGATAAAGCTACATACCACAGGAGGAAATATCCACGATCTAAAAGCTCAAGGTTGGAATCATTTTAAGGATGAATCCAATAATCCCAAAGACAATTAAGCCCCATTATTGAGTGTATAGCGTACGTATTTAATAATACGCTTATCGAGGAGGTGAGACCGCTCATAATAGGTTTTTATCTCTAGCTCTGGGTAATCTAATGCTTGTGCATAGATGTTATCATTGCGATAGGTGATCTTTATTTTAGGGTCTTCATCGAGGACTTCTAGGGTGTTTTCCCATAGAGAGTCAGAGTCTGTCTTTAGTTGTACGATGCCATCTGTTTTTAAAACTTTGCGATATCGCTCATTAAAGTTATGATGAGTCAGCCTCCGATTGGCTTTGTTTTCAAAAGGATCAGGGAAAGTAATCCAGATCTCATCGATCTCTCCTGATGCAAAAAAATGCTCTAGAGCTTCTATACGAGTACGTATAAATGCGACATTATCTAAATCGTTTTCGATTGCTTGGATGGCCCCTTTCCATACCCTTGCACCTTTGACATCGATCCCGATAAAATTTTTGTCTGGATACATTTTGGCTAGAGCCAAACTATACTCTCCTCTACCACAGGCTAACTCGAGTACGATGGGATGATCATTTTTAAAATAGCCTGGTCCCCATGTACCTTTTAGATCGACCACTCCCTCACTTCCTTCTAGTTCAGGAGTAAGTGGATTAAAACATTGAAAGACATTTTTAAACGTCGACAATTCTGCAAATTTCTTAAGCTTGTTTCTTTTTCCCATGATTTCTGACTGCAAAAATAAAAGTACTTATGAAATATAAGAGTAAAGCCTATTTGTTATTCGCGACGACTTCATCCTAGAGAATATAATTAAGAGATGTCATATTTTTGATTCTCACGAATGACGAACAACTATGATTAAATATCTACTAATTCCTATTTTCTTTTCATACCTTTTTATGTATGATCTTACCGCTCAGTGTTTTTTAGGACAAACTATTGATCATCAAAAGTTAGAAAGTGCATATAGAAAACATGATGTAGAAACGGTAAGTACATTAAAAAAGGAGGCCATATACTTTGAAGATGGATACCCAGATTTATATATTCCTTTTGCAAGTGGTTTATGGGCGGGAGGATTTGTTGAGGGGACAAATGATGTCAGACTAGCTGCATCTACTGGATACATTAGTTTTCGGGATTATACTCCCGGTCCATGGTTTATGGACACTTCATTGAAAAGTGAGGTATGTGTAGCATATAACAGAGTATGGAAAATAACCAATGGTGAGATAAGACGTTTAAATGAAAATTTTGCTGATGGTACCCTAGCT
>CALDEN010000095.1 GCA_937942405.1 uncultured Saprospiraceae bacterium | reverse complement strand
AAGAGAGAGAGCTCCTATTCCGGCTACTGCCGAATGTTGTATAAATGTGCGTCGTTTCATCTGAATAGTTTTTCTGAAACTTAAATTACGACTCTCCAGCTTATCGTTGGGAGTATACGATCTGTTGAATGTAAAATACTTTCTTTTATCGTATAATCATACTTATAAAAAACGCCGTTTTTGTGTCCTGTCAGATTTTGAATATCGAGAGATAATAATGAGGTATATCTTCTTCCTTTTTTACGTATGTGATAGTTTAACCTGAGATCACTCCTAAAGTAATAGGGTATTTTTCTATCTAAATCGTCATCATAGCCTTGTTTATAGTTTCTAGCGGATCGGAAATGAGTGCTGATTTCAAGATCTAAATTCTGAGACCAGAGCTGTTTTTTAGAAAAAGTAAGATTACCGATAAGATCAGATAGTAATGGAATTTTTGTAGTGGCTGTTGCCAAAGTAGAAAGAGAATCAAAATTGAAATACTGTTTTCCTTTTTGCATCGTAATGTTACCGGTAAGTACTGTGTTTTGATTTAATTCTTCATGGTAGTCTATGCTTAAGCCGTAAATCTGGGCAGTACTATTGTTAGAAAATAGATTAAAGAAGTCATTAAAAGACGTAAGGCTTTCATCTTGAAGTACCGATAAGTACGAAAACGAGAAACTAGATTGTGACAGAGAGGAAAGATGATTCAGAAATAGAGTGGCTGTCAAATTGGATCGGGAATCATTAATGCCTAAAGTAAGATTTTGAGATTTTGGGAAATAGTACTCTATATAATCATAAGGTGTGTGTTGAAATTGCTGTTTGGTATTATAATTACCATAAATTTTGTACCGGTAGTCTTTGCTTATCCAGTTTACACCTATGCTTGGATTGAGTGTTTTTTCGGTTTGTTCATTTTCCATCACTTTTAAATAGTTGAATTGTACTCCTGCATTAAAATGTAATCTCGCTGTAGGACTATATGTTATGAACATCCCTGGTTGTATTAAGATATTTTTCAGTGCACTATTCAGAGACCAGGTTCTTTGGTTTTCAAAATTGGATAGGTTTGCTTTTAAATTGTATTCGATCTGTGTTTTGTTATAGAATCTGGTAAAGGAAGTGTTATGAGATAATAAGCGTATCGTATCTGAGTTAGTATATTCTAGGTCGACTCTACGAGTGATTTGGTCATCTAGTTTTTCAGAAAAGTTTGTAGTCGATTCCAGCAGACTTTGAGCAGTTTCTTTAGTTATGTTTAATCCTGAAATAGAAATTGTGTTTTTATAATTCGTTTCTCTAATGCCACTGGAGGTGTAGGTAATTTTTTGTTTATTGCTTTGTCCATATAAGTGGAATAATTCAAAACTCCATCCCTTAGGATTAGTATATCCCAGTTTACAGGTAAAGTCATGATAGTCCGCAGTATCTTTCTCGATACCTAGAGGTAGGCTTTGTAATAAGTACTTTTTTGAATCTCTATAATTAGTCAATAGACTCAATTTGTTCTTTCTTAGATCTATTCCCACTTCATTAAAGTTCTGATTGAAGTGTAAGTTTACTTGATTGCGGTAGGGAGTTCTTAAAGTGACATTAGAGATACCGGCTAGATAACTATTGCTTATATCATTATCGGTAATGGTATGATAGCTGTATTCTCCGATAATCTGACTACTTAGACTATTGGCCCTTCCGGCAGAAGATAAATCTCTACTGTCGCTGATGCCTCCAGTGTTTAGGTGGTTTGGGTTTAGGATTTCTGCTCCATTTATAGACCATCCTGAATAATGACTCGGCAGGCCACGATAGACTATGCCATTGTTGCCTTCTTCAAAATTGGTAATTCCCGGAAACCGAAGTAGTAGCCTGCTAGGATCATCTCGAGATCCAGCCATACTTAGTAAGTCACTGCGTGTTAGTCTTATGATGTTTCCGACTTGTTTATCAGTATTAAAATCTTCATATGGAATGACTTGCTGCCAGTGAGAGGAGTCGATTTCTTCCTGTCCGTAGTTATAAGAATAAGTTAAAATCAGAAGTAGTAGAAGTAGAGCACGTTTCATGATATATCTAAAACGCAGAGAACTCCAGTATTGTATGTGCTGATTACTCACATGTGATTAAATTACGACTCTCCAGCTGAGTACGGGCAGGAAGCCGAGTTGTTTTTTAGGTAGGACATCACTGGCCACTCTATCATAATAATATCCGACGATATTTTTACGTCCAGTTAGATTCTGAATATCTAGAGATAGCATTGATGTATACTTCTTGGTTTTTCTTTGAGTGGTATAATTGATTCTGAGATCAGACCTAAAGTAAAATGGTGTCCTTTTAGAAAACTCTTTTTGGTTGCCTGAGGTATATCCAGTATTAAAACCGCTATGCATATTGGTAGACAGGCTGATGTCCAACCCATCTTTTAAAAAATCAGAACGGGTCAATCCAAAGCTTGTGTTGATTAATGGAGCATGCGGTAGATTGTATCTGATATCTCCTACTTTCTGCTTGGCCTGCGTCAATGTCCAATGAATGTAGGAAGATGTTTTTTCACCAAATTTTTGAGATTTTGAGATGCTGATTCCTAGGATGTTTGCAGAGGAATTGTAAAAATTTGTCGGACTATAAAAATAAGTATTCTGTTCGCTGAAAAAATTTGTCGCCAGGGGAGAATTAATATGTTCGAGAAAAGAAAAATTATGATAAAAAATAGCGTAACTCATTGCTCTCTTCACATCCTGTACACTGAGATTGATATTTACTGATCTAGGTTCATTATTAACTATGGGCAGATATCCTGCTTGGTTATTAGTAGACAGTTTTAGAATCGTTTTATAGTTGTATGACTTGTCTATCCAGTTTAAAGCCATAGATAGATTTGGTTTAAACTCCCACTTATTAGATATCCAGTAAGCACTCCATGACAGACTAGTGTATAAAGAAAGCCTGCTAGAGAAATAATATTTGTTAAATAAAGCAGCCTGATAGATTGCATCATCAAGATCATTTCTGCCATATTTCTTTAATCGATAGTTGATTTCCCAGTCCATCTTTTCTCGATATAGATGGAGGGAACTATTCATGGATATGAGTTGTGCATTTCCATTTTGAATAATCGGGTTATCCTGTGCCCAAGGAGCCACTGATTCTATGCTATTTGTTTTTTCTTGGCTTGAGTAATTTACCGTGGTCTCAAAAGAAGAGCGTTCTTTGAGTACCTCCATGTGGGCACCTACCACCAATAGGTTTTCATCCTGCTCTCTTTTTTCTAGATCAGCTTCGTCCGTTGGATCATCTAGATTGTAATCTTTATAGTTGCGGCTGCTGCCATATAAGCCATATGCATCGATGCTCAACATTCCTCTTTTGTAACCCAGCTTAGTCATGACGTCTTGATAGTCTATCTCCTCACCGTCAAAATCTGCTCCCAAAAGAGAAAGTAGCCCCACGGTTGAGTACCGAGCATTACTCACTAGATCAAAATGTTTACTCTTAAGATCAACTCCAGCTTCCATACCGATAAGACTGGTGTTTAATGAGACCTGGTTTTTATATGGATCTCTAATTTTTATGTCTGAGACACCAGCATAATAGTCGCTCGTTGTATGTACATCTGGATTGGCACGATAGGTATATTCTCCGATTACCTGACCGCTGAACGCATTTACACCTCCCGATGCTGGTGAGATGAGATCATCGAAAGTCCCTGCAGTTGACAAATGATTGGGATTTAGGATTTCAGATCCATACAGTGACCATCCACTCATCCATGAGGGCAGACCATGATACACGATGCCATTGTTCTGATCATTGGAATTACTAAATCCTGGAAATTTGACCAATAATCTTGACGGATCATCAAAGGATGCCGGCATACTTAAGAAGTCGTTGCGATTGAGTTTAACGATATTACTGAGAGCATTACGACTTTCTGATATCTCTACCGGAATCACTAATTCCCATGCAGAGCTGTCTACCTCTTCTTGGGCATTGGCTTTAAGCCAAAATAAGGAAACGATAAGAAGGACACATACTCTCATGATCTAATAATATCTACTTTACACTGAAAATACTCAACTTAGCAGTACCATAATGGCTAAGACTGAAATA
>CALDEN010000094.1 GCA_937942405.1 uncultured Saprospiraceae bacterium | reverse complement strand
ACAACTAAAGGATTTGACTCAAAAGGAACTATCGTCGATTTATATTCCTGACTAAAACCCACCAAAGCAGAAAAGAAGAATATACAACCAATTAGTACTTTCATATTTTCATGACTTATATGCTTGTTGACTACCATCATTAATCGTAAGATACGTAATGTATATTCCAGACTCTAGGGAAGATACATCTATTTTCGACGGCATTACGGCACTCTCTATACTGAGAGCATTGTTTCCTGATAAGTTGAAAATTTTAATTTTTTGGATCGTTAAAATGAACTATAAAAAAAGCTGAACAAACACAAGGTCCATTCAGCTTCTTCTAAATTTTAAAAATTTTTTATGTCTACCTCGCTACCGCTGTCGCTCTCTTTTCTCTAATCACTGTGACGTTTACCTGACCTGGGTATTGCATCTCGTCTTGGATCTTTTGAGAGATCATAAATGCTAGATCGTCAGCATACTGATCGGTTACTTTATCGCTTTCTACGATTACACGTAACTCACGACCTGCCTGCATTGCATATGCTTTCTGCACACCGTCGTAACTCATGGCTAGGTCTTCTAGCTCGTTGATACGCTTCAGGTAACTTTCTAAAATCTCACGTCTCGCTCCAGGTCGTGCTCCAGATATAGCATCACAAGCCTGTACGATCGGAGAGATGATGTTATTCATCTCGATCTCGTCGTGGTGAGCTCCTACTGCATTGAGTACGATTCCGTTTTCGTTATACTTTTTACAGATTTCCATACCGAGTAGTGCATGTGGTAGTTCTGATTCCTCTTCTGCTACCTTACCTATATCGTGTAAGAGTCCTGCTCGCTTAGCTACTTTTATCTGCTTAGGGCTGAGTCCGATCTCGGCTGCCATAGCTGCACATAGATTAGCGGTCTCGATACTGTGCTTTAATAGGTTCTGACCATATGATGATCTGAATCTCATACGTCCCACCATTTTTACAAGATATGGATTCAGTCCATGTATGTCTAGATCGATCACTGTACGCTCTCCGATCTCCACGATCTGCTCTAGTAATTGCTTTTTGACTTTGCCTACGGTCTCTTCGATCTTAGCAGGATGGATACGTCCATCAGCTACGAGTCTCTTGAGTGATAGTCTACAGATCTCTCTACGGATCGGGTCAAAACTAGATATGATAATCGCTTCTGGCGTATCATCTACTACGATCTCTGCACCGGTGGCTGCCTCTAATGCTCTAATGTTTCTACCCTCTCTACCGATGATCTGTCCTTTGATGTCATCAGAGTCTAGATTAAAGACAGATACTGTGTTTTCTATCGTAAACTCTGCACACATTCTCTGTATGGTACTGATTACGATTTTCTTTGCCTCTTTATTAGCTCCTTGTCGAGCTTCCATGATGGCTTCTTTCTGGATAGAGAGTGCCTCTGTTTCAGACTTTGCTTTTACGGCTTCTAGTATTTGTTCTTTGGCCTCAGCCTCAGAAAGCTTAGCGATGTTTTGTAATTCTTTGATCCGCTCCTCGTTTGCAGAGTCTAGTTGTTGTTTCTTTTTAGAGACGAGTTCTAGTTGTTTGGCTAGATTTGCTTTAATGGTATTTACTTCTGATTCTCTTTCTTCGATCTCGTCTACTCTTGCTTTGAAGGAAGATTTAAGCTGATTGAGTTCTTTTTCTCCAGCTTTGATGTTCATCTCTCTTTCTTTCATCTCCACTTTGTGCTCCGACTTGAAAGTTTGAAACTCTTCTTTATACCGACTGAATTTTTCTTTGGCCTCTTGAATTTTTTTCTGCTTGATCTGTTCGTTTTTTTGCTCAGATTTAGCGACTAATTTCTCTGCTTTCGTCTCTGCCTCGTCGACCATTCTTTTGGCAGTAAGTCGTGCTTCTTTTATAGTCAGATCAGCTTTTTTATTGATTTCATCAACTTTGGCCTGATTGCCTTTTTTTAGAAACATACTCACTAGGACATATGCGAGTATAGCACCTAGCACTATACCTCCTATAAGACCTATTCCTATTTCCATATATAGATAATATTAAAAAATTAAAAAATTAGGATTACACACTTCAGTGCATCCTTATGATAAATAATACGGTCTTTAAATGAGAAGGAGTCTTTTAGTTTAATGCTTTATCGAGCATCTCTTCTAGGGAGGAAAGCTTACTGCTCAAGGCTTTTACGCTACTATTTTTTTTAGAAAGGAACGCATAACTCATCAGAGCCATCGATATACAGTCTTTTTGGTTTAAGTCTGCATAGGTCATCTGATATTCTTTGATTTTATCGTTGACCTCTCGTTCTAAATTTTGCACTAGGAGTCTTTCATCAGAATTTACTTTAACTGGAAAAGCCTTTCCTGCTATACGTATTTCTAAATTTATTAAATCCTCTGCCATGCTGTACTAGCTTACTTTAAGCAATTCTATTGTTTGATCTATCTCTTCGATATAATGATCTAATTCTTTCTTTATCTCCTCTGTTCTTCCTAATGTTATCTGAGCGGGTGGCGATACGATCTCTTTCGTCTCTTGGTTTTGTTTTAGCTCATCTAACTCATTCAATAACCTATCGTTCTTTGATTTCAGAACGTTGTTTTCTGCTTTTAGTTCTTCGATCTTCTGAAGCACCATTTTGACCTTAGTTTCTATCGAATCTATATGTTCAGTCAAATTTTGCATATATAAATATACCCATTATTAGTTATACGTAAATGCCTGAATATTATTTTCTAATCAGAGCATTTAAATCTCTCTCAAATGAAGATTGCATTTTCTTCATAATCTTATCCACTTCCTTGTCACTCAATGTCTTTTCGAGGTTTTCAAAAGTAAAGCTGACGGCATACGATTTCTTGCCTTCGCCGAGCTTTTCTTTACTCTTAAAAATATCAAAGAGTCCGATATCCTTCAGTATCTTCTTATCTGTTTTAGTGGCTATTTTCTGGATTTGCTCAAATTTTATGTTCTCATCGATTACGAGTGCTAGATCTCTCCTCATCGATGGATATTTACTGATCCCCGACACAAAATTAGTACTACCTACAGAGCTCACCAAGGTTTCTATATCTATCTCGGCAAAATATACATCTTGCTTTACGCCCAAAATAGAAGTCACCGACTCACTGAGCAGTCCGATGTTCAGAATGGTCTTAGGACCACGGTGATACTTTAAACCATAGTCGAGTCGAGTATCTTCTGATTCTGACACTTGAAAACCTTTGACGTTAAGTAAGTCCAAGGTATTGTGCACCATTTCTTTAAGGAAATAGAAATCTGTCTTAGTGCCCTGTGTTTTCCACGACTCTATAGACTCGCTGCCGGTTACATAAAAGGTCAGTTTTTCTCGCTCTACATACTCCTCTCCTTCTTTGAGGTATGATTTTCCAAATTCGTATAATTTTAAGTCTAACTGCTGCCTGTTAATGTTATGAGCTACAGACTGTAATCCGCTCAATGCCATCTCAGGACGGAGTATGTCTAGATGTATGTTAGACGTGTTATTAATGTACACAAACTGCTCCGATGATAAGCTATCCCAGTTTTCATAGAGTTTAGATTCGATGAGTGATAAGTTCATCATCTCGTTAAATCCTCTCGATGCTAGGTATGTGCTCATTCTATCCTTGATATCCTTTTTGTTGGGATAGTTAGAATAGGTCAGTGTGCTTAATATTTTAGAAGGCGTCTCTATTTTATTGAATCCATAGATTCTCAGAATCTCTTCGATCAAATCTACCTCTCTCGTTACGTCTGACTTATTTGTAGGTACGCCTACTTTTATATTTTTATCATCTATCGGATTGATGGACATATTCATCGCTCTCAGTATGGTATGTATCTCATCTACAGAGATCTCATTACCGATGAGGTCATTTACCTTATCATATCTCAGGTGTATCTCTACCGGCTCGATCACTTGTGGATAGATGTCTATAATCTCTGATGTTACCGTACCTCCTGCCAGTTCTTTGATCAAGATGGTGGCTCTTTTCAGTGCATCTAGGGTAATATTAGGATCACTGCCTTTTTCATATACTTTAGCGGCATCGGTTCTGAGTAGGTGCCGAGTACTCGTCTTACGTATGCTACTGGCATTAAAGTGAGCAGATTCTAAAAATATGTTTTTAGTCGTATCCGTCACTCCAGAATCTATTCCTCCAAATACTCCAGCGATACATAACCCTTTACTCGCTCCATCACAGATCATGAGATCTTCTGCATGTAACTTACGTTGTTGCTCGTCGAGTGAGGTAAATTCTGATCCTGAGCCTAGTGTTTTAACGACTATTTTATGGTCTTTTACCTTATCTGCATCGAATGCATGCAATGGCTGACCGTACTCATGCAAGATAAAATTTGTGATGTCTACAATATTAGAGATCGGACGTACACCGATCGCATTGAGATGATTCTTGAGCCAATCTGGACTTTCCTTAATCGTTACATCTGAGATCGCAATCCCTGAATATCTCGGGCATCGTTCGGTATCTTCTACCTCTACATTAAATACCGTTGTGTTATTATCTACATGGAACGTAGACAGGTCTGGCATTTTTAAAGTACCCTCGCCTTCATGGTTTACTCTCAGGTATGCTGCTAGATCTTGTGCTACTCCGATATGTGAGGTCGCATCGGACCTATTTGGCGTAAGCCCTATATCATATACATAGTCGTTTTCGATCTTGAAATAGGTGCTCGCTTCAGTCCCTACCGGTACATCTGCTGGCAATTCCATAATTCCCGCATGACTGGCTCCTAGTCCGAGTTCATCTTCTGCACAGATCATTCCGTGGGACTCCTCTCCTCTGATCTTTCCTTTTTTGATTTTCCAAGCTTCTCCTTCTGGACTGTACAGTGTCGTACCGATGGTCGCTACTAGTACCTTCAGTCCTGCAGCCACATTAGGTGCTCCACATACGATCTGTACATCCTCGTCTCCACCTATATCGACCTTGGTCAGGGAGAGCTTGTCTGCACCTGGGTGTTTTCCACACTCCGTTACATGACCGACTACTACTCCTCTGAGTCCTCCTTTGATGGATTCTATCTCTTCCATACCCTCGACTTCTAATCCGATGGTGGTCAGAATTTCCCCGATTTTTTCAGGATCTAAATCGAGATCGATATACTTTTTAAGCCAGTTTAATGAA
>CALDEN010000093.1 GCA_937942405.1 uncultured Saprospiraceae bacterium | reverse complement strand
GGAAATAATAGGGACTATTTCAAAAGCATTTAAAAAAGAACTGCCCAGAAAAAAAGAAAATTGGCAATTTGATTGGCAATTATTGTACTCTAAGAATTCAACAGTATATAAATTGTCATACGAAAATGAAATTCAGGGCTTGTTAAAAATGACAAAAGTTGATAAGGGTTATTTTGAAATGTCCAATCTGGAATTATCGCCATCAAACTATGGATCGAAAGGTAAATTGAAAAATGTAGCTGGTTGCTTATTAGCTTATGCCTCTTTACTGACATTTTCTTTAAATACAGGAAACTATAAAGGATATTTAGCTTTCACGAGTAAAGGAGAATTAATAGCCCACTATGAAAAGCACTACTTTGCTGAATTAGTATACAGAGAGAAAATGATCATTTTCCCAGATAACGGAAAGAAATTAATTAGAAAGTACTTAAAACTTAAGATATAACATGGCTGATAATATTGAATTAATAGGTATTCAATCCAACAAGATTGATAAAAAGGAATCTGAAATAATAAAGAGAATAATTGAGGCTCATTCAAAATCCCAAAGTCCTGATGAAAATGTTGAAAATAAAATGATCGGAGTTAGATTTAATTTAAGTCAATATCTGAACGAATCTATAATTTCACCAATTTATGAGGCAGGTCAATTCCTCAATGATATACTAATGATACATGACATAAGAAAAAATAAATTTGCAGAATATATTGGATTATCTGAGCCTAATCTTCATGCTTTGTTAAAAGGTAGAAGAAAAATAAATAATGATATCGCTAAGAAATTAGAATTGATATTCGAAATAGATGCTCAAACCTGGCTATACATAGAAACAAAAAATGCTATGAAGAAATTTAATGCAAAAAATACGTACACCAAGAAAGACTTTTCAATTAGGGAATTGGTCTAATGAATAGCCATAGCTAGGAATATATCAGATTTAGTACTTCTTTTGGCAGCAGCTTGCAAAAATCAGCCATATTTGCCCCATTACTGAACCATTTTATGCCATTATGACCTTAAATCATAAATGGCTTAACTATTGAATTAAGATTAGTGTTTAAAAAACTCAAAAATATAATGTCTAGTAAAAAGAACACCGAGGAAGAATTAGAAGAAAAAACAGATGTCAAAGAGCCTAAGGCAAAAAAGAAAAAAACATCCAAAGCAGATAAGATCAAAGAGGAACTAGAAGAGACAAAACTAGAGCTCGCTGAGCAGAAGGATAAGTTTTTAAGGCTATTTGCAGAGTTTGATAATTTTAAGAAAAGAAATGTCAAAGAGCGGCTAGATCTAATGAGTACAGCGGCTAGAGATACGATGATCGCGATACTTCCTGTATTGGATGATTTTGATAGAGCTAAAAAAGCAGCAGAAGATGACGAAACGGCTGAGCCTTTTAGCGAAGGGGTCATGCTCGTGTATCAAAAACTTCATAGCACTATGAAAAATAAAGGCCTCGTAGAAATGGTTTCTACTGGGGAAGACTTCAATCCAGATCTACATCAGGCTCTTACAGAGATTCCCGCCCCATCTGAAGAGATGAAAGGAAAAGTGATCGATACGATCGAAAAAGGATATTTACTTAAAGAAAAAATAATACGACATGCCAAAGTGGTAGTCGGTAAATAATAAGATGGCTAAAAGAGATTATTACGAGGTACTCGGCGTTGCTAAGTCTGCTGACGAAAAAGAGATCAAAAAAGCATACCGTAAAGTGGCTATGAAATTTCATCCGGATCGTAATCCTGATGATAAAGCTGCAGAGGATAAATTTAAGGAGGCCGCAGAAGCCTATGAGGTGCTGAGTGATGCAGATAAAAAAGCCCGTTATGACCGATATGGACATGCTGGTATGGGTCAAGGTGGATTCGGTGGTGGCGGTGGCCATATGAACATGGAAGACATTTTCTCTCAGTTCGGAGATATCTTCGGCGGTGGCGGAGGAGGTGGCAGTCCCTTCGAAAGCTTCTTCGGTGGCGGTGGAGGTAGAACTAGAAGTCGAGGACAGAAGGGAGCTAATCTCAGAATCAAAGTAGCTCTAACGCTAGAGGACATAGAAAACGGTGTAACCAAAAAAATAAAGGTAAAAAAACAAGTCGGTTGTAATAACTGTGGAGGCTCAGGGGCCAAAGACAGCAACTCTCTTACAAACTGTAATACGTGTGGAGGTTCTGGATATGTCCGTCAGATAAAAAGTACGTTTTTGGGGCAAATGCAAACGACTGCGGTATGTCCAGGATGTAGTGGCTCTGGTCAATCGATCACGGCTAAATGTGGAGAGTGTAAGGGTGTAGGAAGCAAGTTGGATAGCGAAATGATCGAACTAGAAATCCCAGCTGGTGTAGAAGATGGAATGCAGCTCTCTATGAGAGGCAAAGGAAATGCTGGCAAAAACGGCGGACCTAATGGGGACTTACTGATCAATATAGAAGTAAAAAACCACGATGCTTTTTCTCGTGATGGAATGAATATCGTGTATGATCTCTTCCTCAACTTTGCAGATGCAGCTCTAGGTACATCTGTAGAGGTACCGACACTCAGTGGGAAAGTTAAAATCAAAGTACCACCAGGAACACAGGCCGGCAAGATATTCCGCCTCAGAGGCAAAGGACTACCTTCTGTACAATCCTATGGCAAGGGTGACCAACTGATCAATGTAAACATCTGGACGCCTAAACAGCTCAATAGCGAAGAAAAAGAGATGATGGAAAAATTAAGAAGCATGCCCAACTTCAAACCTGATCCAGGAATATCTGAAAAAGGATTCTTTGAAAGGATGAAAGACTACTTCAATTAAAAACTACTTGTGAAAAAATATCTGATATTCCTTCTTCCTCTCTTTTTATGGTCTTGCGATAATCGTACGATCGTTTATGAGGAAGAAGTGATATTCGGAAATCACTGGTCGTATGAGCAGAAATTGGATTTTTCTTTTGAAGTTCCAGATACGCTAGCAGCCTATGATCTTATTTTAGAAATCGAGCACAATAAAGAATACCCCTTTCAGAATTTCTATACTCAGTTTACCACTAGCTATCCGGGAGGTAAAGTCGTAAACGACATTGTATCTATGGAGCTCGCTGACAAATTTGGTCAGTGGAAGGGAGATTGTGGAAGAGAGACTTGTGCTGCAGAGATCTTACTGAGTAGTAACTCCTTGTTTAGAAATATGGAAACACATCAAATCCAG
>CALDEN010000092.1 GCA_937942405.1 uncultured Saprospiraceae bacterium | reverse complement strand
CTCTATCTAGATATGCTAGAGGATAGAGGATAGAGGGTAGCAAGGTCTATCCTTCCTTATGCATACAATCCACTAAAGTCTTGGCAGTAATAAAAATGATCTCCCTCCCTACTGTTGTGATGGTCTCATCCTCCTCGTCTTCTACCAGACTATCCTCCACAAATGCCAACAGATCTTCTTGTGGATACTCTTTAAAATAAATATCTAGAGCCTTGGAGTAATTTTGAGAACCCTCTTCATTATAGACCTCCCAGTTTTCTTCATCCATAGATTCGATAAGTTCAGCTTCTATAGTAGGATATAGTATGGGGGATTCTTGGTCTGACTTAGATGATTGGTAGATCACTACTAAAATAAATATGAGCAAGTCATACTCTTTTTCTTTAAGGATCTTAAAGTTTTCAGAAGCTATAAACTGAACAAATGCTGGTTGCTCCAGACCGAATTCTGTAAAGCCTTCGGCGATGGCGTTTTCTCCCTGTTCTAAGAGGATAAGGGTCTGTTCTATTTTTACTTCTTTTATAAATTCCATTTGTTATGATCTATTTCTTTGACTATAAAAAAACCGTCTTCTCCTTGTTCTTGGTATAGAGGCATTAATATCCTACCGCTAGCAGAGGCTTTTATGGGACCATCTTTATCCTCTGCGAGTATCTCTCCTTTTTCGATAGGCTGAAAGTTAACGTATCCTTTTTTCATTTTAAAACAATCCTCAGGACTAATTCCATATCGTTCGATTAAGCTGACTACCTTGGGCAGCTTTGCAGAATACTCCTGTAATATCTGGTCATGCCTGTTTTCCACATCATCGGCGTTTACACTTCCTATCGTACGCATACAGTTCGTGATGGCAGCGATCGCTCTGTTTACTGATAGTGGCTCGTAATGCTGTCCAGATTCAAAAGTTACTGGAGTGATATCTCTCCCTATATTGTGACTTGTAAAGTGATGTAAAGTGGTACCTGTCAGTCCTTTCAGTAAGCCTGTAATCACTGGTGCATGTAACTCGACTGCGATCCGTATGCTTTCTGGATTATCTGTAGCGATGGAAAATATACCTCCGCTAGATGAGGTAGTATGTAGGTCTAAGAGTATGATCTTATCAGCATTAGTATGCCTTATTTCTTCATTTATGATGTCGAGTAGCTCTTTAATCTCTTGCTCTTCATCTTGCAGCTCTTGCGATGATTTATCGGCTATATGAGTAATAATGTCTCGAGTAAACATTCTGTTCATGTCACGTCGTAGAAACCTTTTATTGGCTTTAAAAGCCTTATGATTTCCTATTAGACCTAGAAAAGTGCCTGCATAGTTAAAGCGAGGATTAGTAATGGGCTCTACCTGTAGCATTTTAACCATAAGGTCGATAGCTTCCACACCTGCTGTTTCGTTTCCATGCATGGCTCCGATAGCTATTAGCAAGGGCCCTTCTTTCTGTCCCTGGTATCTCCCTATAATTCTATCTATGTTTCTATCCATCGTATACATGTGGAACGATTTTGGTATTTTTAGGCTAGTTGTTTGTCGCTCCCAATATTCTAAAACAAATCTATAATGAAGGTAACAAAAGTACTCTTTTGCATTTCGTTCCTATTGTGTTCGATATATGTTTCTGCTCAGAACGCCTCCTTAAACATGACTAGACTGAGTTCTTTTGATCCCACCTCAGAAGATTATAATGACATATGGGGTATAGAGATCGGGGGTAATCAGTATGCCATCATGGGTAGTGTAAATAATATCTATATCATAGATGTAACAGACTGTAGTAATCCTATTCAAAAAGCGGTGCTCTCTCCTCCTGGAAATTCCAGTATCTGGAGAGATTTTAAAACTTATGATGGATACATCTTTGGAGTTTGTGAAAGCTGTGTAGAAGGACTAGTCGTTATAGATGCCAATGTCTTGCCATCTGGAACACCCACCATAGGAACTCAGACTTTGGCATTTTTTAATAAAGCACACAACATTTATATAGATGGAAATTATCTCTATGCCGTAGGAACAGAAGTCGCACCAGAAGGGGTCGTTATTCTAGATATTTCCAACCCTCTATCGCCCACATTAGTGGCTAATGTAGATTTTGATATTATCGCTAATGGGGTTAATACTATAGGCGATTACTATGTACATGACATCAACGTAAACAATGGAATAGCATACTGTAGCCATGGAAAACTGGGAGAGTTTATCGCTTGGGATGTTGCGGACTTTGCAGCCATAAGTATGCTGGGTTCTTATGTAACAGGCAACTACACACATAGCAGCTGGAATACAGAAGATGGTAAATATGCCTATGTCGCCGAAGAGGTGCCTACAGGGAAGCCTTTGAGAATTATCGATCTTTTAGATGCCTCTGGGAATATCGATATGATGCAACAGGGAACGTTTAGTCACTCTATAGATCCTGGAAACAGTACACCACATAATGTCTTTGTAAAAGCGGACACCCTTTTTGTTTCTAACTATCATGATGGGGTAAAGCTATACGATATCAGTGATCCTACTGATCCTAGTATACTAGGATATTATGATACCTATCCTAGTATAGGGTATTCTGGGTATGAAGGAGCCTGGGGAGTATATCCTTACCTATCATCAGGATGCATAATAGGATCTGACATCAGCACTGGTCTATATGTGATGAAATATAGTGTCGCTCTCGGATTAGAGTGGGGAGATTTCTCTGTAGAGAGATCTGAAAAAAATAGTTCACTCCTTAACTGGTCCACCCTATCAGAAATCAACACAAAAGAATTTACTGTATTGAGGAGTATTGATGGCGATAACTTTATTCACTTAGGAAATCTACCTGCTATGAATAATTCTTCTCGCCATAATCGATATTCCTTTGAAGACCTAAATCCACATTCTGGAAAGAATTATTATAAACTGCGACTAACAGATCATGATGGGA
>CALDEN010000091.1 GCA_937942405.1 uncultured Saprospiraceae bacterium | reverse complement strand
AAGGGGGTGAGATGGGGGGTAAGGGGTATAGGGTTTAAGGTTTAAGGTTTAAGGTTTAAGGTTTAAGGTTTAAGGTTTAAGGGAACAAGGGGTTCAAAGGTTTAGAGGTTTAGGGGTTTAGAGGTTTAGAGGTTTAGAGGTTTAGAGGTTTAGAGGTTTAGAGGTTGTAAGCTAGTCAACTTATTATTAGTAATTAGTTACTGGTTAACTGGTTAACTAATAAACTAGTATTCTGATAACTGATAACTGGTAAATACTTACGCAAATCTCCAAGCGAGCACTCTTGTCTGCTTATTGCCGTGGGTCATGGGGATGACTTTATGTTCTACTGCTTTTTTATACTCTAGTAACTGTATGAGATGATCGATGTGAGCGGCTTTAGAAACTAAGGTAGTCGTCCATTTTATTTTCTTGGGCATGCGGCTGCTTTCTTCGATGAGGCCTTTGATAAATTGTAATTCGCCACCTTCTACCCATAGCTCGTGGGCAGCACCTGAGAAGTTTTGTAAATCCTCGTTCTGGGCATTGAGAGCTTTATTCTTACGCTGATTATTTTCTTTGAACTGTTCTTCGGATTCGTAAAATGGAGGATTGCATGCGACGACTGTAATGTATTCTTTATCTCTCAGTACATTGTAGAAGTACTCTGTTTTATTTGGCTGTAGCCGAATGTCGATAAGCTTTTTTAAATCGTTTACATCGATGATGCTTTTAGCACATTTTACGGCAATCGGGTCGATGTCAGAGGCGATACATCTCCATCCATAGCTGCGATGTGCTACGAGCGGATAGATCACATTAGCTCCAGTACCGATGTCTAGTAGTGTTATTTTTTTGCCTCGAGGTATTTCTCCATCCAGAGCAATGAGATCAGCGATGTGATGTATATAGTCTACTCTGCTCGGTATCGCTGGACACAGATAGCCATCTGGTATATCCCAGTAATCGATCGAATAATGATATTTAAGCAATGCCTGATTTAATAAGCGTACTGCCTCTGGATCTGCAAAGTCGATCGTATATCCATCGTCTTTCTTGACCAATTTAGCAGCTAATGCTGGAGTCGATGTAGACAATTTTTCTAGATCATAGTTTCCTTGGTGGCGGTTTCTGGGGTGCACTGCTTATGTATATTTAGTATAAATGGTAGAGATGGTCTCTGCTAATCTGCGGTCCTTATCAGTTACCTTATTACCTGCATCGTGTGTAGTAAGTCGGATGTCTACGGTATTCCAGACATTGGACCAGTTAGGATGATGGTTTTGTTTCTCGGCATGTATCGCTACTTCTGTCATAAATGCAAAGGCAGTAATAAAATCCACAAATGTACATTTCGCCGAAAGGCAATTATCCTCTTCTTTCCAGATCATAACTAATCATTTATGTAAATGCAATAAAACTAAGCTAAGGATAAGTTCGGTTAATATTTATAAAAACAAAGTCTCCCTTATTTAAAGGACCAGTCGTATTTATCGAGATTGCTCAAACAAGCAACTAGTAGATCTATGCTGGCTTGTGTATCGTCTTTATTGACCATCTCGATAACCTGATGTAGATATCTACATGGAATAGAGATTCCGCCTGAGATAGATCCACCGTTGGCATCTCTCTGCAGTGCTGCTGTGTCTGTACCTCCTGCTGTAAGGACTTCTAGTTGAGATTTTATTTTATTCTTTTTGGCGATCTCTTTCATAAATGCCACCATGCGGTAATCACAGATCGTACGGCCGTCGAGTACTTTGATGGCAGTACCACCACCGAGCTTAGTACAGTGCTCATGTGGAGCGATCCCTGGCATGTCGTTAGCCAATGTTACATCGAGATTAATCCCAAAATCAGGATTTATGCCAGATGCTGCTGCTGTAGCTCCTCTAAGTCCTACCTCTTCCTGAACCGTAAATACTCCGTATACATCGTAGGGCAGTTTTTTTCCCTTTAAAGCTCTTAATGCTTCTATCAAGATAAATACAGAGATGCGGTTATCGAGTGACTTAGAGTTTATATTATTACCCATCTCTATGAGTTCTCGCTCTCTCGTGATCGGATCTCCTACTGAAATGAGTTTATCGATTTCTTTCTTAGTCAATCCTGTATCGATAAAGTATTCTGAGGTCTTTACGACACGGTTCCTCTCCTCTGGAGTCATGATGTGGATCGGCTTGCATCCCATCACACCGATTACATCTTTCTTACCATGGATGATGACTCGCTGAGCGGTCAATGTCTTAGGATCGAATCCTCCCAATGTATGGAATCGGATAAATCCGTCGTCCTCGATATGCGTAACGATAAAACTGATCTCATCCATGTGAGCAGCGATCATTACTTTTTTTCTGCTTTTTCCTTTCTTAAGAGCGATTAAGTTACCCATGGCATCGGTATATACTTCATCGGCAAGTGATTTTACTTGCTTAGTGATAAATGCTCTTATCGGTTGTTCGAAGCCAGGAGCACCTGGGACTTTACATACTTGACTTAGTAGCTTAATGTTCATCTCTTAATCTTTATTGTGGCTCTAAAATTAGGAAAATACTGATCACTCTGATACAATAATGTTAAAATCATGGGCGTTTTTAGAAACTAGCTTTGTTTCATCTGCAATCTAGATTCCACCAATTTTACTCATCTTCGTACCATAATGTCTCTATTAAAACAACTCGCTGGTCAAACGGTCATTTATGGCCTTAGTAAAATCTTGCCTCAGATCTTACATTTTGTGGTCTTTACGAGTTATTTGACCTATCGTTTTCCTGACCAATTTGACTTTGCAGTCTACCTAGAGCTTTATGCGTATGCTACGATCATACTGGTCATTATGACTTTCAGAATGGAGACAGCATTCTTTAGATATGGGGTGAAAAGTGAAAATAGGAGTAAGGCTTTCGGAGCTGCGTTTTTCCCACTCGTTCTAGTAGTCCTTGTTTCAGCTGGCTTACTGTACTTTAATAGTCAAGCCTTTGCCGATCTGATCAATTACTCTCATAAGCCTTATTATATTAAGTGGTTTGCACTGATCTTAGGTTTCGATGCCCTAGTGGCTCTTCCCTATGCTCGTATGAGATTAGAAAACAGAGCCAAGACTTTTCTGTTTTATCGATTGGTCAATATCTTCCTCACTGTAGGAGTCGTGATCTTTTGTCTAGAGTTCTTGCCTGCACTGGCCGATAAGTATACATGGTTATCCTACGATCCGAGCAATCGGATAGACTATGTCTTTATAGCCAATCTAATCGCTAGTGCGGTGATTTTTTTGCTGATGCTCAAGGAGTTTTTACAGTTGGAGTTTTCTTTTGACTTCAGTCTATGGAAAAAAATGATGTGGTACAGCCTACCCCTGATCGTAGTAGGTATCGCTGGTAATATAAATCAATCCTTTGCAGTACCGATTCAGAAAGTATTTCTGGGGGCGGACTATCAAAGTAATATGACCAATGCTGGAATCTATGGGGCTGCTGCCAAAATGGCCCTGCTGCTCAATCTATTTACGACGGCGTTTAACTATGCTGCTGAGCCGTTTTTTTTCAATAATGCGGGGCATAAAGATGCTCGTAAAATATACGGTCAAGTGGCTCTCGCTTTTACCATTACAGCTGGTCTAGTCGTCATCGGGATATCGGCCTAT
>CALDEN010000090.1 GCA_937942405.1 uncultured Saprospiraceae bacterium | reverse complement strand
ACTACTCTGTTTTCTAAAAACTAACGCCGGTTGTAAGTGCTATATACTCTGCCACCGCAAAATGAGTCTTAAGCATTATGCCTACAAAAGGTTTTACGTTTCCGAGCGGTTTTATAGGAGGATGATACAGCGTCATGATTTTGATATAGAAGGGTTCTCCATTATACGCACTTTTATACTTTGTGTAAAAACCCAACTGAAATCGCATCGACACCGGACCGAACATCAGCTCCTCAGCAATATATATTATCGTTCTACGTGCTTTATTGCGAGCGTTCTCTTCCGTATTAAATACCGATCGCTCAAACTCATAAACCTTAGTGCTGAATTCATACTCAGCACCTATGTGTAATCGTTGGAAGTCTGCAAACCTCCAGTAAACTCCCGCATTTGTAAAATATACCGGAAAGTTAGGGCCTCCATAATTACTATGCTCTGAGACGCCTATCCCAGTCATGGCCACCAGTCCTATTTTTCTCGGACGTATAAAGTCAGGTCTTTCGTGGATCTCTATCTGGGAACCGAGGTGTCTTTTCAGGCCTATATTTAATCCATAGGTATTTATGCCACTATTGGGACTAGAAGTCAGTCCATTAGAAAAGTGATTAAAGCTCAGACCTATACTCAGATCGATATAACTCGAGATCGGTCGCTCCCAGCTCAGCTTCAATCTAGATATATTATTTACATGAGAACCGATGGCATTGTTCGTTACATTGGTAATCGGGTCGAAGGGTTTTGTCAGATAGGCAATACCTGTGGCATAATGGAATAACAATGTAGATCTCTTCCACTTCTTGAGATTAAAAACAAAACCTGGTGCCATCGCTATACCCTGACCCAGTACCTCGTGGTTTCCATAGTTCATAAATGTCAGGAGACCTTCTACCCTCGGATTACCCCAGTAATGATGCCATGCTTTAGAACCGTCGAGCTGATGATTTATCCAGATATTGCCGCCTATGGAGATCGGTGGGATTTCAAACAGTAAGCCCTTCTTGTGTTCTAATACCTTACCTATAAATAGGTCTGCCCCTATGCTTCTTTGGCTTAAAGCCAAAAAAGAACTGAACATAAAGAATAGAATTGCTGTATACCTCACTGTGTAAAATTACATCCTTAGAATAAATCAAAAGTAATATTAGTTTCTGAGCACGTTATTGATAATTTCTACCGTTAAACATTAGTTAAAAATGGCGACATATTGGTATAAAATTTGAATATAATTTGTTGGTTATCAGTATACTATATCTTTTACACTTGATTGTGTACTATATGGGATGAAACTTTTATCTCGACATATTGGTCATTAGTTATAAACACTGTCATTAATTGTATTTTTGTCAGCCATATTGAAAAAAATAAAAATCATTCAAAATGAAAAAATTTATTCTAGGTCTTACGGTAATATTGCTTTCTACTTTATCAGTATCAGCCCAAAAAATAGGAGTTGTAGACATTAATAGCGTACTAGAAAGTATGGACGACTATCAAGCTGCTCAGGCAGAACTCGATAAGGTAGCGGCTCAGTGGAGACAAGACATCGCTAAAGAATACGATCAGATAAAAAGTATGTACAACAGATACCAAGCTGAACAAGTACTGCTTAACGATGAACAAAAAATTCAGAAAGAAGAAGAAATCGTAGCTAAAGAAAAAGACGTGAGAGAATTACAAAAGAGACGATTCGGACCAGAAGGTGACCTTTTCAAGAAACGGCAGGAACTCATAAGCCCTGTGCAAGACAAGGTCTACTTCGCAATCGAAGATTTTGCCGCGGATAGAGGGTATGATCTTATCCTAGACAAGAACGGTGCTGCAGGTATATTATTTGCATCGGATGATTTTGATAAGACGGCAGACATATTAAAACGTATTAAGAAAAAACATAAACATATTTTAAATAAACATTGCGGATGAAAACAATATTTAGAAGTTTGATACTCGTGGCTATGCTTAGCTTTAGTCTTTCGGCATCAGCCCAAAAATTTGGATACATTAATACTCAAGAGCTGATCGCTTCTGTGCCTAGTGTAAAAGAAGCTAACTCGAATATCGAGACCTATACTAAACAGCTTCAAGGTAAGTATGAAAACATGATTAAGTCTTTACAGACTAAATATCAAGCTCTAGAAGCCAAACAACAAACAGGAGAAATCTCTCCAAAACAACTCGAAGCCGAAGCTCAATTACTCAAAGCGGAGGAACAAAAGATCGCAGAGTTCGAACAGAGTAGTCAACAAAAAATTGCTTCTAAAGGAGAGACTTTACTTAAACCTCTAAGAGATCAGATTCAAAAAGCGATAGATGATGTCGCTGCCGAAAACGGCTACGATTATATCTTCGATGCAAGCATGGGTGTTATCCTATATGCTGATAAGGTTACGGACGTAAGTGCATTAGTAAAAACCAAATTAGGGCTTTAATACATTGAGCCTTTCTTTTTCCAATAAACCTATAGGAATATTTGACTCTGGCATTGGTGGCTTAACTGTCGCCAATGCCATTCGTCATTCATTTCCCAACGAGAAGATCATTTATTTTGGCGATACCGCCCATCTACCCTATGGCGATAAGTCGGCCGACACAATACGGTACTACGCCATCAGAATCAGTAAGTTCTTACTAGAGCATGACTGCAAGATGATCATCATCGCATGTAACTCTGCCTCCTCGGCTGCCTATGAAGTGCTCCTGGATTTCTTTAAAGACAAGTGCATCTTTGTAAACGTGGTAGACCCATTAGTAAATAAGGCCATCGAAAACGGGTACAAAAAAATAGGCGTCATCGCTACTAAAGCGACCATAAACTCTAATGTCTATAAATCTAAGATCGAATCACAAAATCAGTTTGTAGAGGTGATACAACATGCTACTCCATTACTGGCTCCTATGATCGAGGAAGGATTCTGTAATGACGACATCAGTCAGTCGGTGATCGCTAAGTATCTATCTCATCCTGAGTTTGAAGGGATAGAAGCCCTCTTGCTGGCATGTACGCATTATCCATTGATAAAAAAGGAGCTTACTTTGTTTTTTGATAATCGCATAGATATCTTGGACTCGACTGAGGTGGTCGTAACACAAGTGCGGGACTACCTTACGGAAAAGAAACTACTAAATACTGGAGAGCCTGTAGAGCCCGTCTTTTATGTGTCTGACTATACCGCCTCCTTTGAAGAAACGACCAATGTCTTTTATGGCAAGAAAGTACAACTGATAGAAAAGTCTATCTGGTAAATACTAATGTTAAAAATTTGTAAAATATACTGCCAAACTAAACGAGAACCTACCCATTCTGTTTTTTTGTGCGTCTTAATAAAGTTGAACCCAACTAAAAAATTCGATTAAATGAAAAATATATTATTTGTGTGTTTGTTATTTGCTGCATCTGCCTCACAAGCGATTGCTCAAAATCCATATGCGGAAACGATTAATGAAGCTCTGCATAATTACCAACAAGCTCTGCTCGTAAAAGATTATAAAACTGCTGCCTCTCTCATGCACCCTGGTGTAGTAGAAAAAGGTGGAGGAATCTCGCTATATGCAGATATATTAGAAGCTGAAGCAAAATCATATGCTACTGCCAATATTAAATTAATGGACTTTAAAGGTCTAGAACCTCAAGATGTCGTTCCTGCTGGAGACGAGATGCACTGTATCGTACCTCATGAGCTTACCGTCATCTTGGGAGAGAAGTATTACACAGGAGTAGAACACCTACTCGCTGCATCTATGGACAAAGGGGATACTTGGTACTTTATAGATCTCAAGACATTCGATGCGGCTAGTCTGCAAGAATTCATCCCTAACTTTAATACAGCTCTAATTATTCCAGCTAATAAACCGATGGAACCGATAGAATAATATAGCTCCTATACTAAATATAAAAAGCCTTGTCTGCAGATTGTAGATGGGGCTTTTTATTTTTTGATGTTATTATAATTATAAAGTATATCCGGATGAATTCTTAGACGGCTAAGTCTTATTTTTTTTAGAAAGATAACCATCTACTGCTTTGGCAGCTTCTCTCCCTTCTTGAATTGCCCATACCACTAATGATTGTCCTCTATGTATGTCCCCTGCGGCAAAGACGGCTTCTTTTGTTGTTCTGTACTTATCTACTATTACATTACCGCGAACGTCTAGTTCTATGTTTAACTGCGTCAGTAAACCTTCTTTTTGTGGATGTAAAAAACCTACAGCTAATAGGGCCAAATCACACGGATAGGTTTTTTCTGTACCTTCTATTTCTTCAAATTTATTTTCTTTCCATTCTATATCAACCGTTTGGATTCCTTCTACTTCTCCTTTTTTATTACCTACAAATGCCTTGGTAAGAATACTCCACTTACGTGTACAACCTTCCTCGTGAGATGAGGACGTTCTGAAAATAAGTGGCCACTCAGGCCATGGATTTCCTTGAGAACGATCTTTAGGAGGTTCTGTAAGCAACTCAAATTGGACAATGGATTTTGCTCCTTGTCTTTTAGATGTTCCGATACAGTCTGAACCGGTGTCACCCCCGCCTATTACGATTACGTGTTTATCTGTAGCAGAAATTGCCTCTTCCTTGAATTCAATTCCAGAGACTATTTTGTTTTGTTGTGCAAGAAACTCCATTGCAAAATGTACCCCTTTTAAGTTTCTTCCTGTGATGTTTATATCTCTCGGTATGGTAGAGCCTCCTGCTAAAACCATCGCATCATACTCACTTAGTATTCTGTCTCCTGTGATCGTAAAACCTACATTACAGTCAGTGACAAACTGTATTCCTTCTTGCTTCATTAAATTTACTCGTCGTTCTACTACCCACTTCTCTAGTTTAAAGTCAGGTATCCCATACCGCAATAAACCACCTGGCTCAGAATCTCGTTCAAAAACAGTAACATTATAACCCGCTTTATTTAGCTGATCTGCTGCAGCTAATCCGGCAGGACCAGATCCTATGATTGCTACTTTTTGTGTGCTTCTGTTTTCTGGAACATTGGGTTTAATATAATCAGACTCAAATGCTTTTTCAATAATGGATTTTTCGATGAGCTCTATCGCCACAGGTTCTCTATTAATGCCTAAGACACATGACCCTTCACATGGTGCTGGGCATATCCTTCCTGTAAACTCTGGGAAATTGTTGGTTTCCAATAATAAATCTGCTGCTTTGTTCCAATCCTCATTATAAACTGCATCGTTAAATTCAGGAATCATATTTCCGAGAGGACAGGCATTATGACAGAACGGGACTCCACAATCCATACATCTACTGGCTTGCTTACATGTCAACTCTTCTGTATGCGGAATATATAATTCTTTATAATCTTCAATTCGTGTTTGAGTATCTCTCGTTTTAGGTAATTCTCTATCGACTTCTAAAAATCCGGTAATCTTTGACATAACTACGCTGTTTTACTTTGTTTTAATTTAGCTTCTAGTGCTCGTTTTAATTCAAAAGGCATAATCTTAATAAATACTGCCTTTTCTTTTTCCCAATTGTCTAATATGCTTCCGGCCAATGGACTTCCTGAATAACTATGATGTTTTTCTAATTTGGCTTTAAGCATAGAATAATCCGTTGTTTCCAACGATTCGATACCGATCATTTCTGGATTATATCGCTCGGAAAAATTATTATTCTTATCCCAGATATATGCAATACCTCCACTCATTCCTGCCCCGAAATTGTTTCCTACATCCCCCAGTACAATGGTAAGACCACCTGTCATATACTCACATCCGTGATCTCCTATACCCTCAACGACTGCTTCTGCCCCGGAATTTCTAACACAGAATCGTTCTCCTCCCATTCCATTAATATACACTTCTCCTGAAGTAGCTCCGTATAGACTTACATTTCCGATAATGATGTTTTCGTGCGGAACTATACTTGATTCTATCGATGGTTTTATAATTACTGTCCCTCCTGAAAGTCCTTTAGCTAC
>CALDEN010000089.1 GCA_937942405.1 uncultured Saprospiraceae bacterium | reverse complement strand
ATCAATTTTGGTTTTCATGAAATTAGTAACTAATACTATTGTTAACTCCTAATATATATGATCTATTTGATTTAAAAAGAACTTTTTTTCGCTAGAAGATCTAATCTTTTTAAGCATAGGTTTTTGAAAAGTGCTGCCTATTGAATTCATTTTTATACTACCTACGTAGCTTTTTATGCACAAAGATGTTTCGGCAAGTTCAACATGACAAGGTGTGTTATGAGATCGGATGGGAGTTATAAAAAAGGCGATCAGAAAATTGATCGCCTTTTATGCATTTATTTATTTTGGCGTAAGCCTAGACCTTAGGACCTGCGTCTATGATGGCTTGGTCGGTACCTGCTTTGTATTTTTCAAAGTTGGAGGTAAACAGTCGGGCGAGGTCTTTGGCTTTGACATCGTAGGCATTCTCGTCTGTCCAGGTGGGTCGTGGATCTAGGATCGCATTGGGCACGTCTGGGCAGGAGGTCGGGATCTGCAGACCGAATATCGGCATCTCCTTATATGCTACTTTGTTTAATTTGCCTTTTAAGGCAGCCTTTATCATCGCTCTGGTATGAGACAGCTCCATACGGCTACCCGTCCCATATGACCCACCGGTCCATCCAGTGTTTACGAGCCATACGTTTATCTTACCATCTCCTACTCCTGATCCGGCTTCGATCTTCTGACCGAGTAGCTCGGCATATCTCGATGGATGCAGTGGTAAGAACGGTGCTCCGAAGCATGCAGAGAAGGTTGCTACGGGTTCGTTTATACCTACTTCTGTTCCTGCTATTTTGGCTGTATAGCCACTCATAAAATGAAACATCGCCTGCTCTACCGTGAGCTTAGAGATCGGAGGCAATACACCGAATGCATCACAGGTCAGGAAGAACACGTTCTGTGGCAACTCCCCTCTCGACTTATACATTATGTTATCGATATGGTAGATCGGGTAACTGACTCGTGTGTTTTGAGTGATCGAGGTGTCTGCATAGTCTGGTGTACATCCATCTTCTTGGAAGCCGATGTTCTCTAGCATCGCTCCGAACTTTATGGCTTTGTAGATCTGTGGTTCTTTTTGTTCCGAGAGATCTATGGTTTTGGCGTAACAGCCACCTTCAAAATTGAATACGCTGCTACTCGCCCATCCATGTTCGTCATCTCCGATAAGCCGTCGATCTGGATCGTTAGACAGGGTCGTCTTACCAGTCCCTGATAGCCCGAAGAATAGTGCGGTATCGGCAGTCTCTCCTACATTGGCAGAGCAGTGCATCGGAAATACGTTTTTCTCGGTAGGGAGTATATAGTTAAGTACAGAAAAGATTCCTTTTTTGATCTCACCGGTATAGGCTGTACCACCGATGATGACTTTCTTTTCTGTAAAAGAGATGATCGCAAAATTTTCTTGTCTCACCTTATGGATCGCTGGATCTGCAGTGATCGTCGGGAAAGCGTATACCTCCCAGTCTGCTGCAAAGTTTTCTAGCTCTCCCTCGGTCGGTCTTAGAAACATATTATAGGCAAACAGGCTCTGCCATGGATGCTCTGAATGTACTTTGACGGCAAGTCTATAATTATTACTGGCACAGGCAAATGCATCTCTCTCGTAATGCATCTCTGTCTCGGACATGTAATACTTGATCTTTGCATATAAGCTGTCAAAAGTGGCTTTGTCTGTTGCGATATTTATATCACCCCAGTCTACGGTATCTCTGGTAATATCGTCCTCTACGATGAAGCGATCCTTAGGTGATCGTCCTGTAAATCGTCCGGTGTTTACGACGAGAGCTCCTGAGTTACTGAGTTTTCCTTTTTTCTGAGCGATCGTGTGCTCTACCAGTACGGCAGGCTGTAGATTTTTGTAAATCTTTTTGTCTATGGCTGTATTCATTAAAATGGTGGGTTGTGTTAGTTAATTAATAAGACGCCAATAAACCGCAAAAATAACATATGATTTTTCTTTAGACTGTTAAGTGCTGTTTTTATGATATTCTAATGACTAAATGAGGCGGTCATTCTTAAAAAAGGGATTTTTATTATATTCGCCCTACTTTTTGTCTGATCTCCCTGGACAATAAACAACTATGCATGAAACTCACGAGGCTGATAGGCAATACCCCTTTAGTACGGATACGTAAGTTAAACCCTAACAAAAACGTAACCTTACTGGTAAAAATGGAATCACACAACCCTGCAGGAAGTGTAAAAGATCGAGCCGCACTAGGCATGATTGCATCTGCGATGCGACGTGGCACGATAAAGCAAAACGATAAATTAGTCGAACCCACCAGCGGAAATACAGGCATCGCCCTGGCGATGATCGCTAACGAGCTCGAACTAGATCTTACGCTGATCATGCCAGAAGTATCTACTACTGAGCGTATACAGACGGTTAAGGCTCTAGGGGCCAAAGTCATCTTAAAAGGTACCTCTTCTGAGCAATGTCGTAGACTGGCTGCCGAAATGGTCAGTAATGAAGGCTATAAAAGCCTCAACCAGTACGATAATCCTGATAATCTGATGTGCCACTACCATAATACAGGACCAGAGATCTGGAATGATACCAATCAGAACATCACTCACTTTGTCTCTGCGATGGGGACCAGTGGTACGATCATGGGAATATCTAAGTATCTAAAAGAACAAAACCCCAATATCCAAGTAATCGGGACTAGACCGATGGATGGTGGGCCTAAGATCCCAGGGATGAGTAAATGGAGCCCAGGTATGGTGCCCAAAATATTTAACCCAGATCTACTCGATGGTGTGATGAATATCAGTTACGAAGAGTCGATCGATACCATGCGTAAACTCGCCAAAGAAGAGGCCATCTTCAGTGGGCCGAGCTCTGGTGGTAATCTCGCCGCAGCCATCAAACTGGCTACACAGATAGAGAGTGGATATATCGTTACCATCGTCTGTGATCGTGGAGATCGCTATCTGAGTGCTAATCTCTTTGATGAGGCGACAGTACCATGTGTTAAAGAAGTTTCGACGTCGTTATAATTTCGATTTTATTTTATCTTTAGTGTACACATAAAAATTTATTGCGTACATGAAAACACTATACACTTTACTTCTAAGTATTTGCTTCTCTTTCAGTCTCAGTGCACAACTCGCTGATGGTAGTATAGCACCGGATTTTACTGTTGTAGATATCAATGGAAATTCGCACACATTATATGATTACCTAGATGAAGGGAAAGTCGTGATTATCGATCTCTTTGCTACATGGTGCGGACCATGCTGGGGATATCATGAAACACATGCTCTAGGAGATGCCTATGACATGTACGGACCTAATGGTACGGACGAATTAATGGTCTTCGGTATAGAAGGAGACGGAAGTACAAACTCTGAATGTCTCTATGGCATCGCAGGGTGTAACTCTTCTACTTTCGGGGACTGGACAGAAGGCGTACCATATGCCATCGTCGAAAACACACTAATCCCAGGATTATACGATCTGGCTTACTGGCCGACAATCTATATCATCTATCCAGATAGAAAAGTATACGAGATGGGACAAGCTCCTCTAGCAACTATAGGTGATAGATTAGATGACATCCCTGCCCTATCTGCAGGTCTTAATCCCAATCTTTTAAGCTTTAAAGGATATAATGGCGGTAGCTGTGATGATCTGATTCCTGATGCTCCTTACTACCTTATCAATAATATGGGAGAGACGGCAATTACATCGGCAACTATTACCGTTACTAAAAATGGTGAGGAAATTTATCAAGAAAACTGGACTGGTAATGCTGGATCTTATGCTCTAATCACTGAAATACAGATCCCTACTCAGATCATAACAGATAACACCGTATTTAACTGTGAGCTATCTAATATAAATGGTGATGCAGCACAGAGCAGAGACTATACTTCTCATGTCACTGTAAAAAACAACAATGTGATCCATGTTACTGCTGTCGCAGATGATAACGTAGGTAGCGATAATACACGATACGAGATCCAGAACGAAAATGGACAAGTCGTATTTTCTCAAGCACTAGAAGCTGGAGCCGGTGAACAAACGTATACACACTATCTTCCTACTACAGGATGTCATCAGTTATGGGTCTATGACTCAGGTGGAGACGGACTATCGACGATGATGGAAGCAAGAGATGGAAATGGAGATGTGTTTTATGTAAACGATGGTTTCCTAGGATTAGATGTCCAGGACTTTAATGTGGCTTCTATCAGTGGCGTAAATGACCTAGCTGTCGTTACAGCTATGCAATTAAGCCCTAATCCGGTAATCGAAATGCTCAATGTATCTCTGGATCTAGAGGACCGATCTACATTCAATTATACGATCGTAAATCTAGAAGGTAAGCAGCTGATTACAAATACGTTTAATGGTTTGACTCAAGGTCAAAATCAAAAACAAATCAATGTTGCAGACCTCGCTCAAGGATTATACTTTTTGACGATCAGTAACGAGGAAGGATCTCTGACTAAAAGATTTATCAAGAACTAAGTTTATACTTTCCATAAATAAAGAAAAGAGACTCTGTTATTCAGGGCCTCTTTTTTTATTAAATTACTGAATAACAGTATATTACGTATTAATGTAAATTATATGTAAATATTCACTTATTCCCGATTATTTATGTCCAGCATCATTATTTAAAGAAAGAACTCCACTGTTTATAACTCATTTATCAGTGTTTGAAATTTAAGATCTCTCTAGTAATCTAGTGTATGCTTTCATTTACTTAAGATCTCTCCTTACGTCGAGATGAAAAAAAATAAACTCCCTTCTCTTTTAAGAGAAGGGCTACTTTGTCATCTTGACCGAGGGCACCGAGTGGAAAGATCTTTGGGGTTGTAGAGGCAAGAGTTTACTAATGGCCCTACTTCCGTTTTCAATACATCTCTTTCTAAACGACAATAGAGATTTCTCCGCAAGGTCGAAATGACAAAAAAAGTCCTATTGTGCCTTCCGAAACATCTTTGTGAAGAGAATGTGCTCCTCTGTTTTCAAATTATCATTTGTAAAAGCAGCACGTCTACAATGGTCAGAGATTCCTAACGTCGACAGGCAGGTCTCCGCTCGTTCCTCGGTCGAAAGGACAAAAGGGAGCGGATATCAATGCTATTGAATTTCGCTAGAATTCAACATATTGCAATTTATCATAATATATAATAGCTTAACAAATAATAGAGTACGTAGAAAAGAGAGTGATAAACATATTGTGATTTTATTTAATATGACATTAATCTAACTGTAAATCCTTGCTCTAACATATTGCATAATATTATAATATGTTGAGAGCATCCTACGCTCAACATATTACGATTTCATTTAATGTGTTGTACCCATCAGATTACTTGACTATTCTGAAAAGAGTCTTTATTCATATTACATATTTGTTTAATATGATATCACTTGACTTGAAAAGTATACCACCAACATATTATAAATTTTCATAATATGATGTCCGATTCAG
>CALDEN010000088.1 GCA_937942405.1 uncultured Saprospiraceae bacterium | reverse complement strand
CTCGTAAGAGATAAAATCAAGCTTCCGATAAGCACCAACGTTTTCCTTTTTGACAAATGTCCTCTGAGCATAACTAGAAACCCCAGTAGTAAAATCAAATCTGGAGAAACCAATATAGAATGCCCTAAATAAAAAGGACAGAGAAATACGATCAGAGCAAATACATAAGGATGCTTATTAAGAGCCAATTCTCCGATTTTGAGAAGTTGGTATACTATCCCGAGCAAAAAAGGAAACATAGCCCAGTGAGACGTTACGAGGCTCTTACCGAAGATCTGCCAGCATAGCGATATATACCATGCAAACGTAGGTGGATGTCCGCTGTCTATAGCATCTGGGAGTAATAAGCCTTGCTGAAAACCATATTCATAAAAATAACTCGTATGCTTACCTGCAAACTGTATGGTATCCCAAAAAAGGATAGATTCCTGATTACAAAAAAGAAGAACACCCTGAATCAAAGCCAAGCCTAAAAAAATCCAATGATCTTTTAGGATAGATCTCAATATTCTACTGATGTTTTGTAATATAGAATTCTTTTGCGGCCTTAATGAAAGCTACGAAAAGTGGATGTGGTTTTTCTACCCTACTTTTGAGTTCGGGATGAAATTGCACTCCTACAAAAAATGGATGCTCATCGATTTCTACAATCTCTACTAATCCAGTTTTGGGGTTTATACCAGAGCAAGACATTCCTGCTTTTTCAAACTGAGACTTATAGTCATTGTTAAACTCATATCTATGTCTATGTCTTTCTTCGATGTTAAGTTTATGATACGCTTGATACGCTTTAGTGCTTTTTTCTAATCTACAATCAAATGCCCCAAGTCGCATAGTCCCACCCTTCTGTTCGACATTTTTCTGATCCTCCATGAGATGGATAACTGGATGCTTTGTTTTGGAATTTACCTCGATAGATTGTGCATTGAGTTTTAATACATTTTGAGCAAACTCCACGACTGCACATTGCATCCCTAGACATATCCCAAAAAATGGAATCTTATTTTCTCTAATGTATTTTATCGCTGCGATCTTACCTTCTACGCCTCTACTTCCAAAACCAGGAGCCACAAGTACTCCATCTAATCCTTTCAGCTTATCCTCGACTGGTGAGTGCTCTAAGCTCTCACTGTGTATAGGTATGATGTTTACTCTACATTCGTTTTCAGTAGCTCCATGGATAAATGCCTCATGTATAGATTTATAGGCATCTGGCAACTCTATATACTTCCCTACTAGCCCTATATTAATTTCCTGTGTCGGATTTTTTAATCGTCCTAAAAATTCCTTCCATGCATCTAAGTCCGGTTTTACTTTGGACTTGATCTTCAGCTTAGACATGACTGTTTTATCCAGCTTTTCCTTCAACATGAGTAAAGGCACATCATAAATCGTTTTTGCATCTCTCGCTTCTATTACAGAACTGATCTCTACATTACAGAATCGAGCAATCTTATTACGTACTTCTTGCGTAAGCGGCATCTCTGTACGACAGACGAGTATATCTGGCTGAACTCCTGCTTGGAGCAATTCTTTAACGGAGTGTTGTGTAGGCTTAGATTTTAATTCTTTGGCTGCAGCCAAATAGGGAACGAGTGTAAGGTGAATACGCAAGCAATCCGATTTCTTTAATTCAAAGCTCAATTGCCTGATCGCTTCAACATATGGAAGGGACTCTATATCTCCGACCGTACCACCGATCTCAGTGATGATGATATCATATTTATTGCCTACGTTGAGCAATTGCATACGACGTTTTATTTCATCAGTGATGTGCGGTATGACCTGTACGGTTTTCCCTAAGTATTCTCCTTTTCGTTCTTTCTGAATAACGGTCTGGTAGATGCTTCCGGTAGTTACGTTATTGGCTTGGGAAGTACTAATGTTGAGGAATCGCTCGTAATGGCCTAAATCTAAGTCGGTCTCTGCACCATCATCCGTCACATAACATTCTCCATGTTCGTAAGGATTCAGTGTTCCTGGGTCTACGTTTAAATATGGATCAAATTTTTGAATGGTTACTTTTAAGCCTCTAGCTTGAAGAAGTTTACCAAGAGAGGCTGCTATAATACCTTTTCCTAAAGAAGAGGTTACTCCACCCGTAACGAATATATATTTGGACATTTAGTGATGCTTGCGATACGGAATACAAAGGTAAAAATGTAATCGACCTAGTAAGGGAAAAATGAAATTAATTTAAAAAGTATTCAATAAAAAAAGCCTTACCGTTTAGACAGTAAGGCCTGAAAATTTTTCTTTCAAAAAAAGAAGTGTGTTGGCTTAAGCCATTTCTTCTTCCTCTTCCTTTTTTTCTTTTGGAGGGCGACCTCTTCTTTTTGGTTTTTTCTCTGTATCCTCTAGTTCGATGATATCAGATAGATTTATTTTTAACTCTGGCGGAATACCATCATCTTCTTCTACGATAGGAACATATAAAGATTGTGCTTCTTTAAGTGTAATAATTACCAAGTAAGAAAACTCTTCTGTTTCAAAAGGCATCACTGTTATCAGCTTTCCTTTTTTACCTGGATTAGGATGAGGTATAGTCAATAGTTTCTTATCGAAACCATAAGGATGTTCGGCTATAATCTTTTGCAATATTTCCGGATCGAGTTTATCCAGACTTTTGAGAACCTTAGGTTTGCTCATGAGAATGTAAATTGTAAAAATTAAAATTAAAAAATAATTGTATTAGTGGTTAGCTAATAATTCTATTATCTCAGAGTGATTTGAAATTGATTAGATTATCATCAATTCTGAAGTAAAGAAAACAAATTATTTTAAATACAACAAATAAATATTATTATTTTTTTAATATGTTATGTATAAAAAAAGGCCTAGACTAAAGTCTAGGCCTACAATATATTCTATTTTTTCAATATTATTTATCTTCTACCTCTTCAAACTCCACATCTGTCACATCATCTTTGCCATCTCCTGAGTCTGCAGTAGCTCCTGGATCGGCAGATCCTTCGGCATTTGCACCAGCAGCATCACCTTGCTGAGCAGCGTAAATGTCTTGACTAGCTGCCTGCCATGCTGTGTTCATCGTTTCCATTGCTGCATCGATTTTTGCGATATCCTGCTCTTTATGTGCTTCTTTTAGAGCTGCCAATGCAGTTTCTATCGCACCTTTCTTATCCTCAGGAATTTTATCTCCATACTCTTTAAACTGCTTCTCTGTTTGGAATATGAGATTATCTGCTCCGTTTATTTTATCTACTTTTTCTCTTGCCGCTTTATCTGATTCTGCATTGGCTTCAGCCTCCGCTTTCATTTTTGCAATTTCCTCATCTGTTAATCCAGTAGATGCTTCTATACGTATGTTTTGCTCCTTACCTGTTCCTTTGTCTTTTGCGGAGACAGACAGAATTCCATTGGCATCCATATCGAACGATACTTCTACCTGTGGTACTCCTCTAGGTGCAGGTGGTATTCCTTCCAGTACAAATCTTCCTACAGGTCTGTTATCCTTGGCCATAGGTCGCTCACCTTGCAATATATGGATCTCTACACTCGGCTGATTATCTGCTGCCGTAGAGTATACTTTAGATTTCTTAGTGGGTATCGTAGAGTTTGCTTCGATTACTACGTCATACACACCGCCCATAACTTCGATACCTAGAGATAATGGTGTAACATCTAGAAGTAATACATCTTGTACATCTCCACTTAATACTCCACCTTGTATTGCTGCACCTACTGCTACTACCTCATCTGGATTTACAGATCTGTTTGGCTTTTTGCCAAAGAATTCTTCCACTGCTTCCTGGATCTTAGGTATTCTTGTAGA